>JACMKW010000654.1 GCA_014379885.1 Rhizobacter sp. | reverse complement strand
GGCCTTGGCGAACTGCCCTTGCAGGCGGTAGGTGATGCCCAGCTGGTTGAAGTAAACCGGCTGGCGCGGGTTGGCTTTCACGGCCAGCTCCAGTTCGGCCACCGCTTCGGGCAGCTTGTTGGCCTGGCGGTAGATCACACCCAGGTTGGCGTGCGGGCCGCCGAGCTCGGGGTGAAACTGAATGAGGCCCTTGAAGCCACGCTCGGCTTCATCCATGCGGTTGGAACGCATGGCGCGGCGGGCATCGTCGAAAGCACGTTGCGCCGCGGGCGGGATGGCCACTTCGGGCTCTGGCTTGGGCGCAACCACCACCACCGCAGAGGCCGCGGAAGCGGGCGCACTGGCGGCCTTGGTTGCCGGTTTGACCGCTACAGGCGGCGGGCTGGTCGGTCGATCCTCGGCCTTGGACTCAGGCAGCAACGAGCAACCCATGACGCCGGCGCAGCACAGCGCAGCGAGCAAAGACCAGCGGGGAGCGTCAGCGAATCGCATCAACGATCACCTCCGCGCGTTCAGACTTGCCATACCGCAACGGGCGCAACTCCTTGAGTGCATCAAAGCTGCGCTTGACCCATTGGTCGTAGATGCCGTCGGTGGTGCGCTTGGCATTCACTTCATGAATCTCGGTCGCTTTTTCAGCGAATGGGTCGGCCTGCTCTTCCAGCATCAGGTTGTACTGCTCAAGCTCCAGCTTGGAGAGCTTCTTGGGGCGCTGCGAGCTCATCAAGGCCTTGCCAAAGTCTTGGTACAGCGCGGCAATGTGGAAGGTGGCTGCGGTGGTTACATCGGCAACGCCGTAGTTGGCGGCGACGCCATAGGCCTTGAGCACGTCGTCCATCTTGGCCTTCTTGAGCTTGAGGTTTTTGGCCAGCGGCTCCACCAGCGCCACCTTGCGGTAGGCCTCGAAGGTAGGCTCGGCCATGACCAGCGCGCCCATGGCACCCAGGTAGCGCGTGCGGTTGGTGCGTGCACCGCCGCCGTTCTGGTCGGCCACGAAGATCTCTTTCATCAAGGTTGCTTCACGAGCCGCATTGCCATCTTTCTTGGCGATCTGCGCTAGCCGGTAGCGGGCTTCGAGGTTGGTTTCCAGCGGGTCGGGGTATTGCTTGAGGTAGCGCTCGTAGGTCTTGGCAGCGAGCGCACGGGCTCCGCCCTTCTCATGCAACTCGGCGGCCTGCCACAGCGCAGCGCGGGCCACCTTGGGGTCGCTGCTCGACGACGCGGCGCGCTCGAACTCGCCCGCAGCCAAACTCCACTGGCCCTTTTCCATATAGGCCACGGCAAGCTTTCCGCCCACCTCGGCCTGCAGCGGGTGCTTGGGGTAGCGCTGGCGGAAGTCTTCGAGCGAGCGCGCGGCGCCGTCCCAGTCTTTCAGGCCGATGAGTGCGGCGGCGGCATCGAACTGCGCGGTGGCGCGCACGGCCGACTGCGGCGCCACGACAGCCACACGATTGAAGTGGCCCACGGCCTCGCGGAGCTGGCCGGCGGCGCGCGCCTTCTCACCTTGTTTGTAGACCGATGCGGCCAGGCGCTCGACGAGTTCGTTGCGGCCGGCTTCCTTGTCAGGCGTCAGCGCCAGCACTTCAACGTAAGCACGTTCGGCACGGTCGTAGGCGCCGCTCTCGAAGGAGGTGTGGGCCACCACCGTCCAGGCCACACGCCGCTGCGCGGTGGGCGCAGGCGGTTCGAGCGCCAGCACCTGCTGCGCCACCGCGGCTGCGCGCTCGTCACGCAGTGCGAACAGCTTCTCGGCGGTGTTGGTGAGCACGGTGGCCGCGCGGGTGTCGGTGGGGAAGGCCTTGCCGAAACGAAGTGCGCTTTCTACACCAGTGCGCTGCAAGGCCGCCAACTGGGCAGGCGGTGGTGCCGCCTTCTCCAGCGCCGCGTAGCTCAGCAGCGCCGAGTAGCCAGCGTCTGCGCTCTTGGGGTGCACCGGGTACTCGTATGCGGCGCGCTCGTACTCGAGGGCAGCTTCGCTGAAGCGTTTGTCTTCGTACAGCAGCTCGGCCAGCAGGAAGTTGTTCTGCGCGGCTTCGGGGTCGTTGGGGAAGGCGCTCAAGTAGGCGCGATACCACTTCACAGCCTCTTGGTAATCAGCGCTGGCCTTGCTCTTTTGTGCGAGCGCATGGTGGTGGCGCGCCAGCTCGGCCATGTGGGTCTTGACCAGCGGCTGCGCGGCCTGCCAGCCCTCGGGGTTGGCCTTGCGGAATTCGCTCTCCACACCGTAGCGCGAGACGTAGTCTTTCTTCGCATCGAGGGCCAGCATGGAGAAGCCGGCGCCCTGGTAGATGTCGATCACGCGCGCCTGCAGCTGCGGCGCTTGTGCGTGCAACGGTGCGCGCTTGGCAAAGGTGCCAAAGGCGTCGGCTGCATCCTTGGTGCGCTCTTGTTTGATGTAGAGCTCACCCAGCTGCTGGTACACGCGGAATTCGTAGGAGCGTCGCGCGTCGGTCGTGATGTAGGCAGGGATCGACTCGGCACCTTGCAGGTTGGCCAGCGACAGGCTGGTCACGCGGAAGGTGTCTTCCACCAGCTCGCGGTCACCCCGTGTGAGGCCTTCCAGACTGCCGAGATCGGCACCGCCGCCGCGGTTGGCCACCTTGAGGTCGAGCACACCGAAAAAGGAGTTCAGCGCCTCTTCCACCTTGGCCTGCTTGAACAGCGACCAACCGTGCATGTACAGCGCGCGGTCGTGGTACGCGCCCTTCGGGTCGCCCTTCAGCACGGTGGCGTAAGCCTCCTCGGCTTTCACGTAGTTCTGGGTGGTGAACAAGAGCTCGCCGCGGCGAAACTGGGCTTCGGCGAGGTAGCTGGTCTTGGGGTACTGCTGCACCAGGCCGTCGAGCGTCTTGAGTGCGGTTTCCAGGTCACCGCTTTGCTCGTAAGCGCGGGCGATCTGGTAGTAGACGCGGTCGTTGCCGGGGTCGTTGGGGAAAGCCTTCAGGTAATCCTGGTAGCGCGCGATCGCGGCCTTGTAGTCGGGCACGCCCGAGCCTTCGCCGCTGCCGAGCTTGTTGTCGGCGGTGTCCATTTCCAGGTCACCCAGGCGGCGCATGGCCTCGGAGCGCTGGGGCGCGTTGGGCGCCACCTCCAAAAACGTTCTGTAGGCGGCAATGGCTTTTTCTTCGTTGCCGGTCACGACACCCTTGTCAGCTTGCACGTCGACCGTGCGGCTGGCCAGGCTCTTGATCGTGGGGGGCTCGGGCTGGTTGCTCGTGCGCTTGCCTGCGCAGGCCACCATGCCGCAGGCGAGCAGCGCATACAGGAGCGGGCGCGTGATTGCGCTACTTGGGTGCATTGTCTGCATCCTTCGCGCCGGCACCCTTGGCCTCGGGTTCGGAGGCCTTGTTGGCGCGGTCGTACAACTGCGCCACGGCAAAACGCGCCTGCGTGGAGTAAGCGACCAGCCGCTCTTTCTGGGCCGTCAGTTCGGCGACGGCCAACTCTTGCAAGGCTGCCTGCTGCTCCTTGCCAAGGTTCGCCACCAGCGGGATCAACGCCTGCATGCGCTTGTCGAGCTCGGCAATGCGTTGGGCAAAACGGTCAAAGCGGGCAGGTTCGTCGCGTTGGGCCTGTGAGAGTGCGGCTTCGCGCTGCCTTGCCTCGTTGATGCCGGCTTCCAGTGTTTGCAAGGCGCGCTTGGCTTCATACAGTCGCGCGGTGTAGGTCTGCGCCAGGCGCCAGGTCATCGCGCCAGCAGCGAGGCGGTGGCGTTCACGCGCGGCCACCATGTCGGGCTCGTTGCCGGCATCCTTGAGCGTGGCTTGCACGTTGTCGAGCCGTTCGAGCAGATCGCGCTCCTTGGTGTCGGCGAGGGCCACACCGTCGCCTTGCGCCTCGGCGGTTGCCAGCTCCGTGGTAAGCCCGGCGCCACGCTGAGAGAGATCACCCAACCCGCTGTCGCGTGCCTTGGCCAAGATGGTGGGCAGGCGCTCGGCGTAGGCCTTGCGACGGTTGTCGAGCATGTCGCCAAACACGCCCAGGTTGTCTTTCCACTGCTGCAGGTTGCGTGTGAGGAACTGCAGGTCGCGGTAGTTCTTGAAGGCTTCCTGGAACTCGTGCTGCGCGAGAACCTGGGTCAGGTGGCCGGCATGCGGCATTTGCGGCAGCTCGCGAATGTTCCAGAACCAACCCATTTCTTCACCCGGGTTGCGCTCCAGCAAACCTTCGATCAGCTTGCCCGCGCGAATGGCGGCAATGGATTCGTCGAGGCCGGTGTTCTCGCGTTCGAACAGCGTGATGGCGGCGTTGTACCGGTCGAGCGCCTGGCCGTAGGCGCCAAGTTGACCGAAGGCGTAAGGCAAGGCGATGCTGGCTTCGAGCACGGCCGAGTCACTGCTGTCACGCTGGCTTAGCTCCGTCCAGGGCACGAGGGCTTGTTTGTGATTCTTCGTGGAGGCCGCGGCCCAGCCGAAGCCAAGCAAGGCTTTGTTGGATTGCGAACCGTTCAGGCGCACCCGCTCCAGGTACGGCCCGGCGGCCTCGGGCCGGTTGTCTTGCAGTGCGGTGAAACCCAGCGCCACGTTGGCCTTGTCGCGCAGGCTGCGGAATTCTTCGGTCGCTTGTGGTGGTGTCGGTGCTTTGCCAAGTTGGTCGAGCAAGGCGCTGCCGCCCACCGGGTTGCCGCTTCGTACCAAGGCCACGCCCAGGTTGTAGCGGGCATAGAGACTGGCGCTGGTCGTGCCTTTGGAGATTTCCTTGGAGACGTCGGCCATGCTGTTGAGCACGGTGGCAGCACCGCCGTAATCACCACGCGCCATCAGCACGTTGGCCTTGAGCAGCACACGCTCTTCTTCCAAGTCCGGTGGCAGGTTCTTCTCGATGCGGCCCAGCGCGTCGTCGGCCTCGGGATAGAAACCTCGCTGGTAGCGGATCTTGGCAAGGAAGAACCAGGCGCGGTCACGCACCGGTGGTGTGGCGCCCTTTTCGATCAGCTGCGCGAAGATCTCGCCGGCCTCGCGGTGCATGCCGTACGAGAGCAGCAGGCCACCCCGCAGCACCTCGGCTTCGTCGGCATGGTGCGAGACACGGTTGAAGTGCTGCGACACCATCAGGCTCGTCACCGAGCTGAAGTACTTCTCTTGATAGAACTGGAACAGCGTGTCGCCGTAATGCGGATCCTTCACCTTGTGGTCGATCTTGTCGGCGGCCACTGCACCACCACTGAAAGCCATGGCGAGCGCCGCAGCCAGGCCGAGCCGCCGCAGCACAAACGCTGGAGACATGCGCAAGACCATGAGACTGTTTATTGCCAGACCTTGACCTGGAACTCAGGCTGCAACTTGCCAGTGGAGTCCTTGATCTGCAGTTCGATGTACTTGGGCTCGGTGCTCTTGTCGAACTTGATGGTGGCGCCACGCTTGTAGTCGCGGAAATGCGGGCCGCCGCCGGTGAACAAGGCCACCAGCTCGTGTGTGCCGGCCTTCAGGTTGCCGAGGTACATGCGCTGCACACCGCCACGGTGCAAGGCTTTCACTTCCGCTGGTGTGTAGAGGTAGTTCGCCACCACCTTGTCATCGAGCTTCACCTGCACCGAGCCCAGCTCGAAAAGCTTGCCCACGTCCATCGACAGGAACACCGCCACTTGGGTGTTGGCCGGGAACAGCAGCTCTTCTTCGAGCACCAGCAGGTCGCGGTTGAGGCGGATCACGTCGCCCTTGGCGTCTTGAATGCGGTTATCGAGACTGGCGGCCGAAGCGCTGGCAGCGGGTGCACTTGCGGCTGCGGCGGGAGCGCTGGCTGACATCGACGGCGCCATGGCGGTGG
>JACMKW010000653.1 GCA_014379885.1 Rhizobacter sp. | reverse complement strand
TTGGTGAGCAGCACCTTGAGCAGCGAGATGCAGCGGCCATCGGGCGCGTAGCTGTGGCAGATGCCACCGCCTTCGGTCGAGCCCATGCCGCGCCCGCCCACCGAGTTGCGCTTGGTGGTGCCGCTGGAGGCACACGAGGCGTCGTACTTGGCGGCGTCAGCGAGGATGGTGAGCTTGCGGTTGAGGTCCACGGCACTTGGCAAATGACAGCTGGATGAATATACAGCTCTCAGCGGCAGGCCTCAAGCAGAGCCCTCATCAGCGACGAGGTGTTGCACCCCCACCGCCTTCATCGAGCGCTGATCGCGTCCGCCACTTCGCACAGGATCGGGTCGAACTGCGCCATCGCGGCGGCTGCCTGCATGTGCGGGGCCGCCTGGGGGTGCCGGGTCATGGCTTCGAAATCGGCTTTGCTGCGCCACTGGGCGTAGTTCACGACCTTCTTGCCGTCCAGGCTGCGGTGGATGTTGGCCGAAATGAAACCCGGCATGTGCCTCATCGTTTGCTCGGTGGCGTCGATCAGCAGCGCCACCAGGGCGGGTTGCTTCTCGGGCTCGACGGTGAAGACGTTGATGAGCGTCAGAACGCTGTTCCCTTTTTCGATGGTCGACATGGGGTGCTCCTTTCAAGGGGCGGTCTACCGGCTGGCGAAGCTTTACGGCTTCTTTGCGCAAAGACATCCACCATGTTCGCGCCAAGTGAAGCCACCGTCATCAGCGGTCAGCGCGAGGCGCCGTAGGGCCTCGCCTACGTCAGCCGCCGAAAGGGCTTCAGGTCACACGCAGAGCTTCGCGCATGGTCACGAACTCTTCAGCGCCCGTCGGGTGAATGCCCAGCGTGCGGTCGAACACCGCCTTGGTGAGCCCGCCTTGCAGCGCCACCGCAAACCCCTGGATCACGTCGCCGGCATCGACGCCCACCATGTGCATGCCGACCACTCGGTCGCTCGCATCGTCGACCAGCAGCTTCATCAACGTGCGTTCGGTGCTTTCGCTCAGCGTGTGCTGCAAGGCCTTGAACTCGGCGCGGTAGACGCGCACACGACCGTATTTTTCGCGCGCAGCTTCTTCGCTCAAGCCGACGGTGCCGATGTTGGGGTGGGTGAAGACGGCCGTCGGAACCAGGTCGTAGTCGATGGGTTGGCGCGGTGACTTGCCTTCGGCATGGCCTAACAATTGGTCGACCAGGTACATCGCCTCGGCCAGTGCCACAGGCGTGAGCGCCTTGCGGCCGATCAGGTCGCCGAGCGCGTAAACCGAAGGAATCTTGGTTTGCAGGTGCTCATCAACCGGCACCGAGCCATCGGGGTTGAGCGTGATGCCCAGCTCGGCCAGGCCGAGGCCTTCGGTTCGCGCACGGCGGCCAGTGGCATGCAGCACGGCATCGGCTTCAAGCTTCGTGCCATCGCTCAACTTCACGTGCTGCACTGCACCCACCTTCTCGACACCGGTAATGGTGGTGTCCAGGTGCACGGTCACGCCCTTCTTGCGCATTTCGGCGATGAGGAAGTTGGCCACCTCCTTGTCAAAACCGCGCAGCAGCTGCGGGCCGCGGTGAAGCTGTGTCACCTGCGAGCCCAGACCTTGGAAGATGGAGGCGAATTCGCAAGCGATGTAGCCCGCGCCAACAACGACCAGGCGCTTGGGGAACGGCTCCAGATCGAACATGGCGTCGGAGTTGAGCGCCCACTCGGCACCCGGCCCCGTGGCCGGCGTGGGGTGGCCGCCGGTCGCCAGCAGGATGTGCCGGGCGGTGAGTCGCTGGCCGCCGCCTTCGCATTCGACCTCCACCGTGTGCTCATCGACCAGCCGAGCCCAGCCGCGCAGCAACTGCACGCCCGCCCCGCTGAGCAGGCCTTCGTAGACACCATTGAGCCGTTTGATCTCGGTGGCGCGGCGTTGTTTGAGCACAGCCCAGTCGAACACCGGCCGACCTTTTTCTGGAGCAGAAATTCGGCCCCGTACGACCAGCCCCGGCCCGCCGTTACGTTGTCTTCCCACCGGACGCCCTCCGCCGTTGTGGGGTCGTCGATC
>JACMKW010000652.1 GCA_014379885.1 Rhizobacter sp. | reverse complement strand
CCGAACTCGTCACGGCTCAGCTTTCGGTCGCTCTCGAACCAGAACGGTTGCTCGATGTGCACGATGCCGGGGATGGGCAGCCCGCCTTGTTCGTGCATGCCGCTCATGCCACCCAGCGAAGCGCCGGCCATGGTGGAGCCGTGGTACGCGTTGTGGCGGCTGATGATCACGCTGCGCTGCGGCTGGCCTTGCAAGTCCCAATAGCGGCGCACCATGCGCACGATGGTGTCGTTGGCCTCGGAGCCCGAGCCGGCGAAGAACACATGCTTGAACTGCGGCGGCGTCACTTGGGCCAGAAGCTCGGCAAGCTCAATCGCCGGCGGCGTGGCGGTCTGGAAGAAGGAGTTGTAGAAGGGCAGGGTCTTGAGCTGCTGGGTTGCGGCATCGATCAACTCCTGCTGCCCGTAGCCGACATTGACGCACCACAGGCCCGACATCGCATCGAGGATCTTGTTGCCTTCGCTGTCCCACAGGTAGATGTTGTCGGCCTTGGTGATCACGCGCGAGCCCTTGGCGGCGAGCGACTTGTGGTCGGTGAAGGGGTGCAGGTAGTGGGCGGCGTCGGCGGCCTGCCAGGATTGGGTCGTGCGTGCGGTGTTGGTGGTCATGGTCGGGTGCTCGCAGAGAAAAGCCCGTTCGGGCTGAGGTATCGAAGCCTTGCGCGGCGCAGGCATGTACGAGGCTTCGACTTGCCCCGTACTGAGCCTGTCGAAGGACCAGCCCGAACGGTTGGTGGCCGCTGGGCGTCAGACATGGAGCAGCAAATGCTCCCGCTCCCACGGCGAGATCACCTTCATGAACTCGTCGTGCTCGATTTCCTTGACCTCGGAGTACACGGTGATGAAGGACTTTCCGAGCACGTCGTGCAGGTCCTTCTCATCCGCCAACCAGCCCAGCGCTTCGCTCAGCGAACGCGGCAGCTGGTATTCGGACAAGTAGGCGTCGCCCTTGCACTCTGCGGCCGGCTCAATGCGGTTTTTCATGCCGAGGTAGCCGCAGGCCAAGGTGGCGGCGAGTGCCACATAGGGGTTGGCATCGGCGCCAATCACGCGGTTTTCAATGCGGCGAGCAGCGGGTGTGGCCACCGGCGAACGAATGCCGACGGTTCGGTTGTCAGTGCCCCATTGAATGTTGATGGGTGCAGCGGTTGAGCGCGCGAGCCGGCGATACGAGTTCACGTACGGCGCAAACAGCGCCATCGCCGCCGGCGTGTACTTCTGCAGGCCGCCGATGTACCAGTAAAACTCCTTGCTGGCCGAGCCATCGGGATTGCTGAAGATGTTCTTGCCGGTGGCCTTGTTCAAGATGCTCTGGTGCACATGCATTGCGCTGCCCGGCTCGTTGGCCATGGGCTTGGCCATGAAGGTGGCATACATCTCGTGGCGCAGCGCCGCCTCGCGGATGGTGCGTTTGAAGAAGAACACTTCATCGGCGAGCCCCAGCGGGTGGTCGTGAAAGAAGTTGATCTCCATCTGGCCCGCGCCCACCTCATGGATGAGGGTATCGACATTCAGCTCCATCTGCTGGCAGTAGGCGTAGATGTCT
>JACMKW010000651.1 GCA_014379885.1 Rhizobacter sp. | reverse complement strand
GAACCGGCTGTCACGGCTGGAAAGCACCATTCAGGGCTGGCTGCCCAAGGCGCAACCGCTGTCTGTGCATGAGGTCTTGCAGTGGTGCAAGGGCGGCACGCCGGCCGAGAAGCTCGACGAAGTGGCGCTCGATGCCGCCAAACGCTGCATCACCGGCTTGGCCGAAGCCCGGGCTCGCGAAGGCGAGAAACTGGTGGCTGTTCTGATGGATCGGGTGAAGCGGCTGCGCGAGTTGGCTACGCAAGCCGAGCCGCTGGTGCCTGCCGTCGTGCAGCGCCTGCAACAGCGCTTTCTGGAGCGTTGGCAAGAAGCGCTGGTCGCCACCGGCGCAGCGCAAACCATTTCGCGGGAAGCCTTGCAGGAACGGGCGCTCAACGAAGCCGCTGCCTATTCCATACGCATCGACGTGGCCGAAGAACTGGCTCGCTTGCGCGCCCACACTGAAGAGATTGCCCGCCTGCTCAAGGCCGGCGGTGAGGTCGGCAAGCGGCTCGACTTCCTGATACAAGAGTTGCTCCGTGAAGCCAACACCCTGGGCTCCAAGTCGTCGACGCTGGAACTCACGAACATCTCGGTGGAGATGAAAGTCCTGATCGAACAACTGCGCGAGCAAGTCCAAAATCTCGAGTAATGGCCCAAGCGATGGACTACCCCGGCAACCTCTTCGTCGTGGCCGCCCCCAGCGGGGCGGGCAAATCGAGCTTGGTCAATGCCTTGCTGCAGATGGATTCGCGCCTGGTGGTGTCGATCTCGCACACCACGCGCAATCCGCGCGGCCAGGAGCAAGACGGCCGCGAATACCTCTTCATCGATGAACCGGAGTTCCGCAAAAAGATCGCTGCCGGCGACTTTTTCGAGTGGGCCGAGGTGCATGGCAACCTGTATGGCACCTCGCGCGCCGAGGTCGAACACCTTATCGGCGGTGGGCAAGACGTGGTGCTGGAGATCGACTACCAGGGCGCCCTGCAGATCAAGCGGCTGTTTCCCAACGCCATCCTGATCTTCATCTTGCCGCCCAGCTGGGACGAACTCGCCCAGCGCCTGACGCGCCGCGGCGAAGACCAGCCCGACGCAATTGCCCAGCGCCTGGCCAACGCGCGCATCGAGGTGGCCCAGGCCCAGTATTTCGACTTCGTTATAATCAACGCCTTGTTTGAAACGGCGCTTTTCGACCTGAAAGCGATCGTTCATTCGCAGCGACTCAAATACGCTGCCCTGCGAAGAAGCAAACCTGCTGTCTTTGCGGCCCTGAATCTCAGTTAATCCCCTCAGCTAGTGCCTCTCAGCTAGACCCTCACCGGAGTACCTCCATGGCCCGCATCACCGTCGAAGACTGTCTCGTCAAGATTCCGAACCGTTTCCAGCTGGTGCTCGCAGCCACCTACCGCGCTCGCATGCTGAGCCAGGGCCACGCTCCCAAGATCGAAACCAAGAACAAACCCGGCGTGACTGCACTGCGCGAAATCGCCGCTGGCGAAGTCGGCATCGAGATGCTGCGCAAGGTGCCGCTCTGATAACGGGTTCACATTTACCGACGACAACGGCCCTTCGGGGCCGTTTGCTTTTGGTGCTTCCAAAAGAGGCATCTTCCGATCCGCGATAAATTCGGGGCATGGCCGGCCCCATCACCACCTGGATACGCGACGCTGCAAGCGGCGTGGGCCGGCGCGTTCGAGAGCCTGCGGTGCCGGCCGCCACCAGCGACGCCGCTGCAGCCTCGTTCGCCACTCTGACCAAGAAGCTCGACTACCTCGACGCCTCCGACATCAAGCGTGTGCGTGAGGCGTATCGCTTTGCCGACGAGGCCCACCTTGGTCAGTTCCGCGCCAGCGGCGAGCCTTACATCACCCACCCCATCGCAGTGGCCGGCCTGTGCGCCGACTGGAAGCTCGACGCGCAAGCCATCATGGCCGCGCTGATGCACGACGCGATGGAAGACTGCGGCGTCACCAAGGTCGAGCTGATCGAGCGCTTTGGCGCCGCCACCGCCGACCTGGTCGACGGCCTCACCAAGCTCGACAAGTTGCAGTTCTCGACCAAGGAAGAATCGCAGGCTGAATCGTTCCGCAAGATGCTCCTGGCGATGGCGCGCGACGTGCGCGTGATCCTCATCAAGCTGGCCGACCGCCTGCACAACATGCGCACCATGGACGCCGTGGTCGCTGCCAAGCGCATTCGCATCGCGCGCGAAACGCTCGACATCTACGCCCCCATCGCCCACCGCCTGGGCCTGAATCAGACTTATCGCGAGTTGCAGGAGCTATCGTTCCAGCACCTCAAACACTGGCGGCATGCGGCCTTGTCAAAGGCCGTGCTGCGCGCCCGAGGCTATAGGCGCGACATCGTCGACCGCATCCAGCGCGAAGTGGAAAAGGCGTTTGGCGACACCAAGCAAAAAGTGCAGGTCTTCGGCCGCGAGAAAACGCTGTATTCGATCTACGCCAAGATGCGCGAGAAGCACTTGAGCTTTGCCCAGGTGAACGACATCTTCGGTTTTCGCATCGTCGTGAACACCTTGCCCGAGTGTTACCTGGCCATGGGCGTGTTGCACCAGCTCTACAAGCCACTGCCCGGGCGATTCAAGGACTACATCGCCATCCCGAAGGCCAACGGCTACCAGTCTCTGCACACCACGCTCGTGAGCCCGCTGGGCACGGCGGTGGAGTTCCAGATTCGCACCGAGCCCATGCATGCGGTGGCTGAAAAAGGCATTGCGGCGCACTGGATGTACAAGATTGGAGGCAAGGGCCAGCCACAGGATGCTCAACGCCTGGGTGCGCTTTGGTTGCAGTCGCTGGTGGACATCCAGGACGAGACGCACGACGCGAGCGAGTTCCTTGAGCACGTGAAGATCGACCTCTTCCCCGATGCGGTCTACGTGTTCACCCCCAAGTCGAAGATCATGGCGCTGCCGCGCGGTGCCACGCCGGTCGACTTCGCCTACGCCATCCACTCCGACGTGGGCGACCACTGTGTGGCGGCCAAGGTCAATGGCGACCCGGTGGCCTTGCGCACCGAACTGCGCAGCGGTGATGTGGTGGAAGTGGTGACCGCACCTGGCGCCCGCCCCAACCCGGGCTGGCTCAACTTCGTGCGCACCGGCCGCGCGCGCTCGAAGATCCGCCACTACCTCAAGAACATGGAGCAAGAAGAGTCGCAGCAGCTCGGCGAGAAACTGCTGGCCCAGGCATTGCGGGGCGAGGGCTTGACGATTCCGCCGAGCGACCCGACCGACGCACCCGCCGTGGCCCTGTGGCAGGCGCTCACCAAGTGGAGCGGCAACCGCACCCGCGCCGACTTGCTCACCGACATTGGCCTCGGCCGCAAGATCGCCATCATCGTGGCCAAGCGCCTCGCGCAGCTGATGCTGGAGCGCGGCGCCAAACCCGACGCGCTCACACTGACCATGGGCCGCTACGCCGCCGAAGACGACGCCACACCCACACAAGGCCTGGTGGTGATCGACGGCACCGAGGGCGCCTCGGTACAAATGGCCACCTGCTGCCGCCCCATCCCGGGCGATGACATCGTGGGCTATCTCGGACGCGGCGAGGGCCTGCTGGCGCACACCGCTGAATGCAGCGTAGGCAAACGCCTGTACGAACGCGACAACGAGCGCTGGATCACTGTCGACTGGGCCGAAGAACCGACACGCCCCTTCGAAACCGGCGTGACGCTGCTGCTGAAAAACGGCAAGGGCGTGCTGGCCCAGGTGGCTTCAGCCGTGAGCAGTGCCGAAGCCGACATCACCCACATCGACATGGATGACGAGCCGGCCGCTGAAACCACCGAGCTGCGGTTGCTGATCAGCGTGCGCGACCGGCTGCACCTGGCCGACGTGATGCGAACGCTGCGTCGTGCTGCGGCGGTCTTGCGGGTGGTTCGCGTCAAGCCTTGAGGGGCGCGGGCTGAGCGCGATGCCCGCAAGCACTCAGTGGCCTGGCGCGGGGTAGCTCACCTCCACCACCTCCAGCGTCTCCGCCCCACCCGGCGTCATCAGCGACACCTCGTCTCCAACGCGCAATTTCAACAGCGACCGCGCAATCGGTGAGACCCAGCTCACCTCACCCTGCAGGTTGTCAACCTCGTCGATGCCCTTGATGGTGATGGTGCGTTCTTCGCCGCGTGAGTTCTCGTAGATGACAGTCGCGCCGAAAAACACCTGGTCGCTGCCATGGTGCACAGACGGGTCAGCCACTTCAGCAATATCAAGCCGTTTGGTGAGGAAGCGGATGCGCCGGTCGATCTCACGCAGCCGCTTCTTGCCATAGAGGTAGTCGCCGTTTTCCGAACGGTCGCCGTTCTTGGCCGCCCACGACACCACTTCCACGATCTTCGGCCGCTCCTCGTCGAGCAGCGTCATCAGCTCTTCGCGCAAGCGCTTGTAGCCCTCGGGCGTGAGGTAGTTCTTGCCGCCGACGGGCAGCTCGGGCAGGGCGAGATCGTCGTCATCGTCGTCGCCACTGGGTTCTTTGGTGAAAGCCTTGCTCATGCGCCGATTGTCGGCCCGTCGTTAAGCCTTGGCGTCGATGAGGTTGGTCTGCTCAGGACGCAATGGATTCGGCGAAGTGGCAGGCCACCTCGCGCCCGTCGAGCATGCGCAACTGCGGCTCTTCTTCGCTGCAGCGCGGCTGGGCATAAGGGCAGCGCTTGTGAAAGGCGCAACCCGAAGGCAGGTTGAGCGGCGACGGCAGCTCACCCACGACGCGGATCTTGTTCGCCCGGCGCACCGGGTCGATGCTGGGTGTGGCCGACAGCAAGGCGCGTGTGTAGGGGTGCAGCGGCCTGGCAAACAGCGTGGCCTTGGGTGCAAACTCGACCACGCGGCCCAGGTACATCACCATCACCCGCTCGGCAATGTGTTCGACCACGCTCAGGTTGTGCGAGATGAACACATAGGCGATCTGCGTGCGCTCTTGAATGTCCATGAACAGATTCAGGATCTGCGCCTGGATGGAGACGTCGAGCGCCGAGGTGGGCTCGTCGGCCACCAGCAGGCCGGGCTGCAACATCATGGCGCGCGCAATCGCGATGCGCTGGCGCTGGCCGCCCGAGAACATGTGCGGGTAGCGCTGCGCGTGTTCGGGCCGCAGGCCCACTTGTGCAAGCATGGCGGCGATGCGCTCACGGCGCTCGGCCATCGACAGCTTGGTGTTCAGCAGCAAGGGCTCATCGAGCATCTGCACGATGCGCTTGCGCGGGTTGAGCGAGGCGTAGGGGTTCTGAAACACCATCTGCACCCGCGGACGCAAAGCGCGGGTCTCGGCGCGGCTGGCGGTGGCCACGTCGGTGCCAGCCAGCTTCAGGCTGCCGCCGGTGGGTTTTTCGATGAGCGTGAGCGCGCGGGCCAGCGTGGACTTGCCGCAGCCCGACTCACCCACCACCGCCAAGGTCTGCCCGGCTGCCAAAGAAAAGCTCACGCCGTTGAGCGCCTTCACTGTCGCCGGTGCTTTGAACAATCCGCGCGACACCCGGTAGTGCCGCGACAGGTCTCGCGCTTCGAGCAATACGGTCATGGTTGATTCAAGGGAAAAAGGCAGCGTGCATAACCGCCATCACCTTGCGGTAGCAAGTCGGGGTGCGTCACGCGACACGTGGCCTGCACGTAAGGGCAGCGTGGCGACAACAAACACGCGGTGGGCCGCTCGTGCATGCCGGGCACCACACCGGCCAGTGTGGGCAGGCGCCTGGCGCCGCGGCTGTGCTCGGGAATGGAGGCCAGCAAGGCTTCGGTGTACGGGTGGTGTGGCCGCTCGAACAGCGCCGGCACGGTTTGCACTTCCACCACCTCGCTCGCATACATCACCGCGATGCGTTTGGCGTGTTCGGCCAACAGTGCCAAGTCGTGGGTGATGAGGATGAGCGCCATGTCCTGCTTGCGCTGCAAGGCCACCAGCAGGTCGAGCACCTGGGCCTGGATGGTCACGTCGAGCGCGGTGGTGGGCTCGTCGGCAATCAACAGCTTGGGCGCGCAGGCGAGCGCCATCGCAATCATCACGCGCTGGCTCATGCCGCCCGAGAGCTGGTGCGGGTAGGCCGAGAGGCGCGTCTCGGGGTCGGGGATCTCTACCAGCTTCAGCAGCTCAAGTGCTTTCTCACGCATGGCGGCGTTGCTGCCCTTCTGGTGCACCTTCAGCGTCTCGATGATCTGGAAGCCCACGGTGTAGCTGGGGTTCAGGCTGCTCATCGGGTCTTGGAAGATCATGGCCATGTCGCGGCCCACGATGTTGCGGCGCGCGCGTGGCGACAGGGTGAGCAGGTCTTGGCCATCGAAGCGCAGCACATCGGCCGTCACGCGGCCGGGTGCGTCGATCAGGCCCATCACCGCCAGCATGCTGACGCTCTTGCCCGAGCCCGATTCACCCACCACACCGAGCAGCTCGCCACGGTCGAGTGTGATGTCGACGCCCTGCACCGCCGCGAAGGGCCGTGCGGTCGAACCGAATTCGACCGTGAGGTTGCGAATCTCCAGCAGATGACTCATGACAACCTTTTCATCCGCGGGTCCAGCGCGTCGCGCAGCCCGTCGCCCATCAGGTTCAGGCCCAGCACCGTCATGCAGATCGCCACGCCGGGCACCAGCGAGATCCACGGCGCTTCCTGAATGTAGTCGCGCCCCTCGGCGATGATGCCGCCGAGCGTCGGCGTCGGCGGTGGCGGCCCGACGCCTAGGAAGGACAGCACGGCCTCCGCCAGCACGGCCAGCGCGAAGACGTAGGTCTGCTGCACCACCAGCGGCGCCATGGCGT
>JACMKW010000070.1 GCA_014379885.1 Rhizobacter sp. | reverse complement strand
GTGGCGTTCCAGCTGCACACCTTCATCAACAGCACGCCGCTCTACCTGCGCTTTGCACCGGCGGTGCAGATGCAATGGCTGGCTCCGCTGTTCTGGGTGGGTTTCAACCTGGCCATGCTGCCGGCGGCCTGGGTCGCGCGCCGGTTGGGCGGCTGGCGTGTTATGGCCGCAGCCGGTCTGGCGGCGGCTGGGGCTTCGTTGCTGGCGCAGTACGCCACCAGCCTGCCTCAACTGATCACCGCCCAGGTGGTGGCGGGCGCCGCCTGGGCTTGCCTGCTGATGAGCGCCTTCTCGGTCGCACTGGCGCTGGGCCACACGGGGCGGGAAGGGCGCTTCGGCGGGGCTTTGTCGTCGGTGCTCGCGCTGGCGGCGCTGGGGCGCATGGCGGTGCTGGCGCTGGAGTGGCAAAAGGACTCAAACGCGCAGGCCGCGCTCGCCTGGGCGCCGGTGTTCGGGTGGTTGTTGGCAGGCAGCGTTCTATTCCTGGTGTCAACGCGGCGTCAGACATAGCCGGGGCATTGCAGTACCCTGGGGGCTTTCCATAGCCAGGTGTCCCCGTGAAGACCTTCCAGATCGAGCTGCAAAAAGTCAAGGCCATGGGCAATCGCAACGGGCTCGTCGAAGCCCGCATCGATGCGTTGGTGCTGCCCACCAACGCGCGCGGTGACGACAACCCCAGCACCACGCTGAGCTTCAGCGAAGAGACGGCGCGTGTGCTGATGCTGCTGCTCAAGCAGCAGCTGGCCGAGATCGACGGCCGCAAGGCGCGCAGCCAGCGCTGAAACGCGCGCACAGACAACAACAAAATCGAGGAGACCCCATGAATTCATTGCTCGCTGGCGTGACCGTGCTCGACTTTTCTGAGTACATCGCCGGCCCCTACTGCGGCTTTTTGCTGGCCGACCTGGGGGCGCGCGTGATCAAGATCGAACCACCCGATGGCGCCGAGGAGCGGCGCATGGGCGGCGCCACCAAACGCTACCGCGGCAACACGCGCATGTCGCTCGCGATGAACCGCGGCAAAGAGAGTGTCAGCGTCGACCTGCAGCAACCGGCCGGCCGCGAAATCATCTACAAGCTGGTGAAAGAAGCCGACGTGGTGGTGCAGAACTTCGTGCCCGGTGCGGCCGAAAAACTCGGCATCGACTATGAAACGCTTTCTCGCATCAACAAGCGCATCGTGTTTCTCTCCAGCACCGCCTTCGGCGAGGTGGGGCCATACCGCAAACGCAAGGGCTTCGACATCATTGCCCACGCGGCGTCGGGCGTGATGTCGAACTACGCCGACGAAGACGGTGCGCCGCGCGGGCCGGGCGGCATTGCGTACATCGACATTGGCACCGGCATGCTCAATGCGCTGGGCATCGTGAGCGCGCTGTACCACCGCAATGCCTCGGGCGAAGGCCAGAAGATCGAGACCTCGCTCTTCAGCACCGGCATGGCGCTGCAGGCCATGGGCATGCTGCACATCGACTCGCTCGACGCGCAACAGCATGCCGAAGAAAAGCAGATCTTGAAGACTGCCCACGGCGAAGGCAAGAAGCACACGCAGATCATTGACCAGTTCGCCGAGATGCGGCTGCGCAAAGACCTGCCCGACACGCTGCGCCCGATCGAGGTACCCGACTGCCTGCACCGCCCGACCGACCGGCAGGTCTACCCCTACTACCGCGTGTACCCCACGGGTGACGGCTACATCAGCATTGCGGCGCTCAACCGCAAGCTGCGCGACAAGTTCTGCGAAGCCATCAACGTGGTCGACGAGAACACCCACATCGACACCGGTGATGTGCCCGACGAGGTGTACTTCAAGCAAAAGCTGATGATGAAGACGATCGAAAACCGCTTGAAGGAACATGGCAACGATCACTGGATGCAGGTGCTCGAAGCCGCTGGCGTGCCCTGTGGCCCGGTCAACTACCGCGCCAATCTCTACACCGACCCGCAGGCCCAGGCGCTCGGCCTGGTGTGGGAGTTGCACAACCGCGACATCGGCAGCTACAAGGCCACGGGGCACCCGATCCGGTTTCTGAAAACACCGGTGCTGCCGGGCAAGGGGGCTCCCTCGTTGGGTGAGCACACCGATGCTGTGCTGCAGCAGTTCGGGTATGGCGCCGACGAAGTGGTGCGCCTGAAGGAAGAACGCGTCGTCAAATAGGGCACAGATGGCCGGCGCCAGACTCCTGGCAGGCGGTTACCAGCCCGTTCCGACTCGCGCGACAATCGAGCGCCTGCAACCGACCGATGCCAAACCCCACCGCCCCCGTCAAAACCCCTCTTGGCCTGGAAGAGTTGCGCCACCGCACGCGCGGTCTGGGGCAGCGCTACCGCACGGTCCTGTTGCTGGTCGATGGGCGCCGCCCGCTCGGCGAAGTGCTGGGCATGGCTCACAAGGCAGGCGCACAGACCGGCCACTTTGAAGAGCTGGTGCGCATGGGGCTGGTCGAGATTCCGAGCGAGGGGGCCGCGCCTGAACCCGTCGAGACCATCCCCGGCGCGCTCGACACGCCGCGCCTGACGAGTGTTGAAGTTGACGTGTTCGCTGACGCCGCGCTCACCCCCATGGGCGAGTTGCTGCCAGAGCCGGACGATGAGCCTGCCTCCGCAATGGGTAGCGCGCCCCGCGCACCTGCCGCGCAAGAAATCGACGAGATCGAAAACGAACCCGTTGCCCGGTTCACCGAGATCGAGATGGGCGCGCCGCAGGTGCTTCCCATCGTTGAGGTGGCTTCCATCGCACAACCCCCACCGGCGCCAGCTCCCGCTGCGCGCTACCAGGAGCCTGCGGTGGTCTTGTCCGACACCCCACGCGCGCCCGACTGGATGCAGCAGGTGCGCGAAACCCCGTTCAAGGTGGCCGACCATGCGCGCCCGGCGCCGCGCATGACCGAAGAGCAGCGCCTGCAGTACGTGCGCGACCTGCTGCTCGACACATTGCGCCGCGACTCGCTGCTGTTTGCCACCTTCTCGGTAGGCCGCGTGAAGAGCGCGCTCACGCAGAAAGAGCTGATCAAGCTGGTGTGGGAGGTCGAACGCGACCGCGCCCACACCCGCCGCACCCGCGACCAGTTGCTCAACCTGCAGCGCGCACGCGAGCTGCTGGGCATGGGCAACACCCTCGTCGCCGGGGACAGCCAGCCGGGGCCCGTCTCAGAGTACTGAGCGCCCCCAGGCTTGCCGCTTCTCGTCAGGCCCCCGAGGGGGTCAAGGAACCTCGGCAGCGGCCCTTCGTTTCATTGAGAGCTCAGGTCTGCGAACGCCGCCCCCACGCGAATGAGGGGCCCCAAAAGGTCATAAGTCACATGCACTCTGTCGGGTGAATTCCTACAGTTGTCACATCCAGTTTGGGACATGACGGCGAGCTAACCACTGAGGGACGCGAACCCGGTCAACCCCTAAGCTGCTTTTCACGTTGTCATCACGGTAAGTGCAGCAGGAGATCGTTGTCATGAACACCGACTTTGGTTCTTTCTCGAACGCCGCCCACTACGAGTTGCGTTTCAAATCCCTCTTCCAGGAGGGGCGGGCCTTGACCTTCCCCTGCGACGCAGGCGGGCATGTGCAGCTCGACGCCTTGAGCGATCGAGCGCGACACAACTACCTGTACGCACGCGCCGTCGTAGGCCGTGAATTCGCGGCCCCCGCCGTTCAGCTGAGCGATCTGCACTGAGCGCGTCACGCGCTGCTCCGTCCCTCTGAGACAATCGCAAGCCGGGGGGGCGCATCGTCCCACGGCAACAAAGGGCGACGCAGATGGGATGGTTGTTCTAGTGGCTGGTCTTGGCGTTTGGCACCCAGATCTGGCTGTGTATCCGGGTCGGTCGCTCCAGTGTTGCACTGGCCATCGTGACCTTCTTCATCGGCTTCCCCGGCGCCGTCTACACCCTGTTCACACGCCGCGGCGACAAAGAGAGCACGGTCACCGTGCCCTTTGTTTTCAACCTGGTCTTCACCGTCTTGTTCTTCATGAGCGTGTGGCAAACGCTGCTGCCGCGGCTCGAAGCCATGGACACGGGGCTCGACGAACCCGTGGTCGCCAGTGCGCCTGCCACCCAGCCGGTGCTGCGAGCCAGCCCGGTTGTTTCCGCAGCGGCCGAACCGCCCACGGCTTCATCGGTGCAGCCCGCGCCCGCCGCACCTGCGCCTGATGCGATAGACGCTTATGCAGCCGCCTTGCGCGCCGCAGGTCTGAACCATACGGTGACACGCATGGCGGCCTCTACCTCGTTGCCAGCAGGTGTGACCGATGCAGCGCTCTTTTCAGTGACGCTCATGAGCGCAGCCGCGTCCACGGCGAGTGCCGCCAGCGCTGCGGCAGGTTCCGAACTGTCGGCCACCTTGTTCAAGTGCGAAACGGCGGCGGCTTGCCGCAACCTGGCGGGTGCTTACATGCAGCAGACCGGGCCTGAAAAACGGCGCGTATTGCAGAACGGCCTGTTGATGCTCTTGATGCCGCAAGCGGCGCGAGACGATCCTGACCTCACACCCGCTGCGGTGGCGAGTACGTTCCGCAAGCTCTGACCGGGTCACAACGCGCCGGGTCACAGGTCACCAATCAGGAACCTGTTTGACCCACCGCAAGGCCCCCGGCATGCCGCGTGGCTAGCATCCGGTCGCGTTTGCTTGCGCGCCCGCGCGGCGCGCGCTTTTTCTCGCTTGAATGTCTGCATGAACACCGTTTCGCGTTCTCCGTCCGGGTCGCTCCCGGCCATTCCCGTCATACCGCGCGGCACGCCGTTGCCCAGGCGCAAGCAGATCCGCGCTTGGTTGGCGCCCATTGCCCAGCAGCAAACGCTGCGTGGCCTGGCCTTGCTGGTACTCGACGGGTCGCTGTTTCTCGCGGCCCTGGTGGGCGTGGTGCTGCTGCCTGACTGGTGGATGAAGCTGCCGCTCGCGCTGGCCGCGGGTTTCATCATCGGGCGCCTGTTCATCATCGGGCACGATGCCTGCCACATGAGCTACACGCCGCACCGACGGCTGAACCGCTGGCTGGGGCGCATCGCCTTTGTGCCCTCGCTCACGCCTTACAGCCTGTGGGAAGTAGGGCACAACGTGGTGCACCACGGGTTCACCAACCTCAAGGGCAAAGACTTTGTATGGCAGCCGCTCACGCCGGCCGAATACCGGGTGCTGACGCCGGCTCGGCAATGGCTGGAGCGTGTGTACCGCAGCGGCTGGGCGCCGGGGCTGTATTACTTCGTCGAGATCTGGTGGCTGCGCATGTTCTTTCCGAGTCGGCGCTACATGCCGGTGCGTCGTGGCATCTTCATGGCTGATGGGGCGCTGGCGCTGGCGTCGGCCTCGGTGTGGATCGCGGCCCTGATCTGGGCGGCGCAGGCCACCGGGCAATCAGCCTGGGCACTGGTGGGCTTGGGCTTCGTGATGCCGTTCGTGTTCTGGAACGCGATGATCGGCTTCGTGGTCTATGTGCACCACACGCACACCGAGGTGCAGTGGCACCAAGACAAGGCCGAGTGGTTGGCCAGCGACCCGTTCGTGTCGACCACGGTGCACCTGACCTTCCCGCTGAAGATCGGCAGCCTGCTGCACCACATCATGGAGCACACCGCGCACCACGTGGACATGAGCATCCCGCTCTACAAGCTGAAGCAGGCGCAGGCCCGTCTCGAATCGGCCTTGCCGGGGCGCATCATCGTGCAGCGCTTTTCGTGGCGCTGGTACATGCAGACGGCGCGCCGCTGCAAGCTCTACGACCTGGAGGCCAAGGGCTGGACTGACTTCCAGGGCAGGCCGACCGAGCTCACAACCTGGGGCCGCGTGCCTTCGTAAAAGGGCCGCTGCGCGGGGCAGTTCACAATTCGCACCCGCCCATCGCTTCGATAGGCCTGCGATGAGAGAAAGAACGCCCCGATGGCCATCCAGTGGTTCCCCGGTCACATGCACCTGACGCGCCAGGCCATTGCCGAGCGCATCAAGGAGATTGACGTTGTGATCGAGCTGCTCGACGCCCGCTTGCCGGGGTCGAGCGCCAACCCGCTGCTGGCCGAGCTGACCGGCAGCCGGCCCAAGCTAAAGCTCTTGAACAAACAAGACCTCGCCGACCCGGCACAAACGCAGGCCTGGCTGGCGCACTACAACGCATTGCCGGCTACACGCGCCATCGGGCTTGATGCCTCGGAGACCGCGCCTGCCCAGCGCCTGATCGACGCCTGCCGGGCTCTGGCCCCTTTGCGCGGTGGCATGGCCAAGCCGATGCGGGTGCTGATCTGCGGCATACCCAACGTGGGCAAGTCCACGCTGATCAACACGCTTACCGGCAAACGCGCCACCAAGACGGGCGACGAAGCTGGCATCACCAAGGTCGAGCAGCGCATCGTTCTGGCGAGCGACTTCTATCTCTTCGACACACCCGGCATGCTGTGGCCCCGCATCGTGGTGGAGAAGAGTGGCTACAACCTGGCAGCCAGTGGTGCCGTGGGGCGCAACGCCTTCAATGAAGAAGAGGTGGCGCTCGATCTGCTGGGCTACTTGAAACTGCACTACCCAACGCCACTGGCCGAACGCTACAAGCTTGACGCGGTGCAATGCCTGGACGATGAGGCCCTGCTGGCCGAGATCGGCCGCAAGCGTGGTGCGCTGCAAAGCGGCGGGCGCATCAACCTGCAGAAAGCGGCCGAAGTGACGGTCTACGACTTTCGGGCCGGCAACCTGGGGCGTGTCACCTTGGAAACGCCCGAGGAGTACGCAGGCTGGCTGGCGGCCGGCCAGCTGCTGGATGCGCAGCGTGTGGCCAAGAAGAAGCGCCGCAAGGGCTCAGAGCCCGAACCGGCCTGAGGTTGCATCGCTGGCCTATTTGCTCCACGCATCTTTCAGCGTGGTGGCGCGGTTGAACACCAGCTTGCCCGGCGCGTGGTCGTGCCGGTCGGCCACAAAGTAGCCGTGGCGCTCGAACTGGAACTTGTCGTCGGCTTTTGCTGATGCAAGCCCGGGTTCCACGAAGGCTGTGACCCCCTTGAAGCTGTTCGGGTTGAGCACGCTCAAGAAATCACGCCCGCCTGCATCGGGCTGGGCTTCGGTGAACAGCCGGTCATACAAACGCACCTCGGCCGCCACACCGGTGCTCACGCTGACCCAGGTGATCACGCCCTTGACCTTGACGGCATCGGCCCCCGCTGTGCCGCTCTTGGTGTCGGGCACGATCTGCGCGAGCACGGCGGTGATGTGGCCTTGCGCGTCTTTCTCGCAGCCGGTGCACTCGATCACGTAGCCGTACTTCAGGCGCGTCTTGTTGCCTGGGAACAGGCGTTGGTAGCCCTTCACGGGCACCTCCATGAAGTCGTCGCGCTCCACCCAGAGCTCGTTCGTGAAGCTGAAGTTTCGTTGGCCGCGTTCGGGGTGGCCGGGGTGCACGGGTGCGTGGCAGGGCTCCTGGTGTGCATCGCTGCCGAAAACGTCGACGAAGTTGGTGAGCTTGAGCTTGAGCGGGTCCAGCACCGCGCAGGCGCGTGCGGCCTTGGGGTCGAGGTCGTCGCGCAGGGCGATCTCGAGCGAGCTGTAGTCGATCCAGCCGCCGGCCTTACTGACACCACTGCGCTCGGCCAGCAACTGCAGGCTTTCGGGCGTGTAGCCGCGGCGGCGCAGGCCAACGATGGTGGGCATGCGGGGGTCGTCCCAACCGCTCACGTGTTTTTCATCGACAAGCTGTTTGAGCTTGCGTTTGCTGGTGACGATGTAGGTGAGGTTCAGGCGTGCAAACT
>JACMKW010000650.1 GCA_014379885.1 Rhizobacter sp. | reverse complement strand
TTCTGACCGTGCCGAGAAGCGCAGGGCCTGGGGTGAGCGCGTGCCGAAGGACACGCGCATCGTGGTCTGACTCACTGCGGTTGTCCGAGCGGAGTTCTCCCGCAGGGGGAACGCAGCGAGTTCCGCGGTGCACCCCAGGACCGAGCATCGCAGGTTGCCCCGTTCGCCCAACGGGCGAGCGGGGACACGGGCTGTGGGGTCGCCTTCTCTTTGGTGACTTTCTCTTGGCGACGCAAGAGAAAGTTACTGCGCCGCCGGGCGCACATCCCGGCCTCCGACGTTCAACCAAGCAAACAGTCACCATCAGCCCCGCGTGACACGGACCCTCATTGCATGGAAATCCTCGACAAACTCCTCGCCGACTTCAACCACTCCAGCGTCTGGCTGGAACTCGGCGTCCTGGCCGCCGCCATCGCCATCGCCCTGTTCGCCGCAAGAGTGATCGGCCGCAACCAACCCCCCGACTCGGTATGGATCGGCCGCAGCACCATCGACGGCCTGCTGTTCCCGCTGATCGCGCTGGTGCTCACCTACGCCGGCCGCCTGGCGGTCGCCTACTACCACCCCGTGTTCGTGCTGCGCATCGCGGTGCCGATGCTGGTCTCGCTCGCGCTCATCCGCTTCATTGCGCGGGTGATGCGCGTGGCGTTTCCGGCGTCGGGCCTGGTTCGGCTGCTCGAAGGGCTGTTCTCCTGGGTCATCTGGGGCGCGGCGGTGCTGTGGATCGTGGGCCTGCTGCCTGCGGTGCGCGCCGAGCTCGATGCCATCACGCTCAACTTCGGCAAGTCCTCGGTCAGCGTCGCCACGTTGATCGAGGGGGCGCTGTCGGCCAGCCTGGTGCTGGTGGCGGCGCTGTGGATATCGGCCACGTTCGAGCGGCGCGTGCTCAGCACCGCCGTGGCCGACCTGTCCATGCGCAAGGTGGCGGGCAATGCCGTGCGCGCCGTGCTGCTGCTGGTGGGCATGCTGTTCGCGTTGTCGGCCGTGGGGGTCGACCTCACGGCGCTGTCGGTGCTGGGCGGCGCGGTGGGCGTGGGCCTGGGCTTTGGCCTGCAGAAGCTGGCCTCCAACTATGTGAGCGGCTTCGTGATCCTGCTGGAGCGCTCGCTGCGCATCGGCGACAACGTGCGCGTCGATGGCTTCGAGGGCCGCATTACCGACATCAAGACGCGCTACACCCTGATCCGCGCAGGCAATGGCCGCGAATCCATCGTGCCCAACGAGACACTGATCACCCAGCGCGTGGAGAACCTCTCGGACGCCGACCGCAAGTTCAACGTCACCACCAACATCGTCGTCGGCTACGACAGCGACGTGGGCCAGGTCCAGGCCATCCTGTGTGCGGCCGCCGCAGCGCAGGCGCGTGTGCTCACGGACCCGGAGC
Organism: Rhizobacter sp.; assembly: GCA_014379885.1. Next base: position 1,913 of record JACMKW010000650.1, on the reverse strand, counting down.
CCGTGGCCTTTCTGGTCAACTTCGCGCCCGACGGGCTCGAATTCAGCCTGAACTTCTGGATCAGCGATCCCTCGGCCGGCTCGCTCAACCTGCGCTCGGCCATCAACATCGCGATCCTCGAAGGCCTGCGCGCGGCCCACATCGACATCCCTTACCCCCAGCGCGTGGTGCAGTTCAAGGACGGGGCAGCGCCCGCCGGCCTGACTCAGGGCGCTACCGCCCCTTTCAGCGCCGCGCAGCCCGGTGCCTCCAGCGAGACATCGGGCAGTTCGCCAAGTGCCCTATAATCACGAAAAAGCACGATCGTTCGTTTTTATGCCCCTGCAGTCTGTGCCACCGGCCTGTGCCCTTTTGGGTGCACTGCGGCATAGAATGTTCCAGTTTACGTAAACGTCAATTCAACCAACTCTAGGAGCCGCAGCAATGAAGGTCTTGGTCCCTGTCAAGCGCGTGGTGGACTACAACGTGAAAGTCCGAGTCAAGTCGGACAACACGGGTGTGGACATCGCCAACGTGAAGATGAGCATGAACCCCTTTGACGAGATCGCCGTCGAAGAGGCCGTGCGCCTGAAAGAAAAAGGCCTGGTGACCGAAGTCATCGCCGTCTCCTGCGGCGTGGCCCAGTGCCAGGAAACCCTGCGCACCGCCATGGCCATCGGTGCCGACCGTGCCATCCTGGTGGAAACCGACGTCGAACTGCAGCCCCTGGCCGTGGCCAAGATCCTCAAGGCCCTGCTCGACAAGGAACAACCGGGCCTGGTGATCCTGGGCAAGCAGGCCATCGACGACGATGCCAACCAGACCGGCCAGATGCTCGCCGCCCTGGCCGACCTGCCCCAGGCAACCTTCGCCAGCAAGGTGGAACTGTCGGCCGACAAGGTCAGCGTGACCCGCGAAGTCGACGGCGGCCTGGAAACCCTCTCCCTGACGCTGCCCGCAGTCATCACCACCGACTTGCGCCTGAACGAGCCCCGCTACGTCACCTTGCCCAACATCATGAAGGCCAAGAAGAAGCAGCTCGACATCGTCAAGCCCGAAGACCTGGGAGTGGATGTCACTCCCCGCCTGAAGACCCTGAAGGTCACCGAGCCCGCCAAGCGCGGAGCCGGCGTCAAGGTGGCCGACGTGGCCGCCCTGGTAGAGAAACTCAAGAACGAAGCGAAGGTGATCTAAATGTCGGTACTCGTTATTGCTGAACACGACAACGCCACCGTCAAGGGCGCCACCTTCAACACCGTGACGGCCGCCATCGCCTGCGGTGGTGACGTGCACGTGCTGATCGCCGGCCACAACGCCGCTGGTGCTGCCGCCGCTGCCGGCCAGATCGCCGGAGTCGCCAAGGTCATCCACGCCGATGCCCCGGGCCTGGAACACGGCCTGGCCGAGAACGTCGCGGCCCAGGTCCTCGCGATCGCCTCCAACTACAGCCACATCCTGTTCCCCGCGACCGCCAGCGGCAAGAACGTGGCCCCCCGCGTGGCCGCCAAGCTCGATGTCGCCCAGATCAGCGACATCACCAAGGTGATCGCCGCCGACACCTTCGAGCGCCCCATCTACGCCGGCAATGCCATTGCCACCGTGCAGAGCAGCGACGCCACCAAGGTCATCACCGTGCGCACCACGGGCTTTGACCCGGCAGCCGCCACGGGTGGCAGCGCAGCGGTCGAAACCGCAGCCGCCACCACCGACACCGGCAAGAGCGTCTTTGTGGGCAGCGAGATCGCCAAGAGCGACCGCCCCGAACTCACCGCTGCCAAGATCATCGTCTCCGGTGGCCGGGCCTTGGGCAGCAAGGAAAAGTTCGACGAAGTGATGACCCCGCTGGCCGACAAGCTCGGTGCCGCCCTGGGTGCCAGCCGCGCGGCGGTGGATGCGGGCTATGCACCGAATGACTGGCAAGTGGGCCAGACCGG
>JACMKW010000649.1 GCA_014379885.1 Rhizobacter sp. | reverse complement strand
TGCACTCAAGTGGGTTTTTGTGGCAAACATCGTGTTTCAGGGGCCTGCGGGGCTGACGCTGGACGGCAAGGGGCGTATTGCCATGCCGTCGCGTCACCGCGAAGTCCTGTCCGCGATGGATTGCAACCAGCTCACCATCACCAAGCACCCCGAAGGCTCGTTGATGATCTTCCCGCGCCCCGCGTGGGAGCACTTTCGTGAGCGGGTTGCCGCGCTGCCGATGGAAGCTGCCGGCTGGAAGCGCATCTTTCTCGGCAACGCGATGGACGTCGAAATCGACGCTTCCTCTCGTGTGCTGATCGCCCCCGAGCTGCGCGCCGCCGCCGGCCTGACGCGCGACGTGATGCTGCTCGGCATGGGCAGCCACTTCGAGCTGTGGGACGCTACCCGCTACGCCGAACACGAGGCCCGTGTGATGCAGTCGCCGATGCCTGACGCGCTGAAGAGCTTCAGCTTCTGAGCGAGACGCCCATGTCCGCGCCGGCCTCTTTCGAACACACCACGGTTCTCTTGAATGAGGCCGTGGATGCACTCGTCACTGACCCCGATGGCATTTATGTCGACGGCACCTTCGGGCGAGGCGGCCATTCGCGGCTGCTGCTGTCGCGCTTGTCAGCTGCGGGAAGGCTGGTGGCCATCGACCGGGATCTACAAGCCGTTGCGGCTGCGACAACAGGAGCAACGCGGGTCGATGACCCGCGTTTTTCCATCCATCACACCAGCTTCGCGAACATGGTGCCGACCCTGGCCGGCTTCAGCGTGACCAAGGTGCACGGAATCCTGTTAGATCTGGGCGTGTCTTCCCCGCAGATCGACGACCCCGAACGTGGTTTCAGCTTCCGTTTCGACGGCCCGCTGGACATGCGCATGGACACGTCCCGGGGCGAAAGCGCCGCGGATTTTCTGGCCCGCGCCGATGAGCGCCTTATCGCGGAGGTGATAAAGAATTATGGCGAAGAACGGTTTGCTCTCTCGGTTGCAAAGGCGCTTGTTGCTCGGCGCGAAAGCGGGAATCCTGTTCGAACCACAGCACAACTTTCCGAAGTCGTGGCTGGCGCGGTCAAGACCCGCGAGCCGGGCCAGAACCCTGCAACGCGCACATTTCAAGCTCTTCGGATTTTCGTCAACGCAGAGCTTGAGGAGCTCGAACAGGGCCTGAGCGCCGCGCTCGAACTGCTCGTGCCCGGCGGTCGCCTGGTGGTGATCAGCTTCCACTCGCTGGAAGACCGCATCGTCAAGACCTTCATCGCACGCGAAAGCAAGAGCGTGTTCGATCGGCGGGCGCCGTTTGCCGAGCCCAAGCCCAGCCGTCTGGTGGCCTTGGGGCGGGTCAAGCCTTCTGACGCCGAGGTGGATGGGAACCCACGATCGCGTTCTGCGGTGATGCGCGTGGCTGAAAGAACGGAGGTGGCCACATGAAGCGAAGGGCGAGGGGCCCCGTGCATGGGGATCGACCAGCGCAATGCGGTCGGGCCACCGACAGTGCGGCGCTGCGACCCACCATGGCTTCACGGAGGTGGCTGGCATGAGCAAGACGCCAGTGCTTTGGAACAGGAAAGCGGCATGACCCGCATCAACCTGCTTTTGCTGGTGGTGCTGGTGATCAGCAGCGTCTATCTTGTACGTGTGTCGTACGAGTCGCGCCGCTTGTTCGCTGCACTTGACCGTGCGCAGAGCGAGTCGCGCCAGCTCGACATCGAGCACGAGCGGCTGAAGGCCGAGAAGCAGTCGCAGGCCACGCCGCTTCGTGTGGAGCGTGTGGCACGCGACCGTCTGGCGATGCGCAACGCCACGCCCGCGGTGACGCAGTACGTGACGCACGCGCCAGCCGCTTCGGGGGCCACGCCGTGAAGTCGCCCAACAAGCAACCCAAGCCAGGCGCCGTCAATGTGCGCTCGGTGATGTATTCGACCAGCCCGCTGCTGGCCTCGAAGACCCCGCCGTGGCGCTCCAAGTTCCTGGTCGGGCTCGTGGGCCTGGGTTTTTGTGTGCTGGCCGGCCGTGCGGTGTACGTGCAAATCGTCGGCAACGACTTCTTTTTGAAACAAGGCGAGATCCGCTACGCGCGCACGCTTGACCTGTCGGCCAGCCGCGGGCGCATCACCGACCGCAACGGGTTGATTTTGGCGGCCAGCGTGCCGGCACCGTCGCTGTGGGTGATCCCGAAAGAGTTCGAGGCCGACAAGCGCCAGCGCGCCAACCTCGCCAAGCTGCTGGGCATGACACCCACCGAGCTGGCAGGCCGGCTCGACGACAGCCCCAATTTCGTGTGGCTGCGCCGGCAGGTTGACGAGCCCGTGGCGCAGCAAGCCATGGCACTGGGCATCAAGGGCTTGTTCCAGCTGCGCGAGTTCAAGCGCAAGTACCCCGAAGGCGAGGCCGCCGCGCATGTGGTCGGTTTCACCAATGTGGAAGAAAAAGGCCAGGAAGGCATCGAGCTCGCGTTCCAGAAAGAACTGCAAGGGCGCAACGGCACCCGGCGTGTGGTGAAAGATCGCCTGGGCCGCGTGGTCGAAGACATTGGCGAGAGCGTGCAGCCGGTGGACGGGCGTGACATCGAGCTTGCCATCGACTCCAAGGTGCAGTTCTATGCCTACCAGCGCATTCGTGACGCGGTGGCCCAGCACAAGGCGAAAGCCGGCAGCGTGGTGGTGCTCGACGTGCAAAGCGGCGAGGTATTGGCGCTGGCCAACTTCCCGAGTTACTCACCTGGCGACCGCCACAACCTCTCTGGCGCGCAGCTGCGCATCCGCGCACTGACCGACACCTTCGAGCCCGGTTCGACCATGAAGCCCTTCATCGTGTCGCTGGCGCTGGAGAGCGGGCGCGTCACGCCCAGCACCGTGATCTCGACGGCGCCTGGGCGCATCACCATCACCGGCTCGACCATCAGCGACGCCCACCCGCACGGCGACCTGACGGTGCAACAGGTGATCCAGAAATCGAGCAACGTCGGCACCGTGAAGATGGCGATGCAGATGCAGCCGCGCGAGATCTGGGAGATGTACACCCAGGTCGGCCTGGGCCAGCGCCCGCAGATCAACTTCCCGGGCGTGGTGACGGGCCGCCTGCGGCCCTACAAGACCTGGCGCCCGATCGAACAGGCCACCATGAGCTACGGCTATGGCCTGTCGACGAGCCTCTTTCAGCTGGCGCGCGCCTACAGCGTGTTTGCTCGCGATGGCGAGCTGATCCCCACCTCCATCGTCAAGAACCAGAACCTGCCGTCCGACGTGGCTGCGCCGGGCCTGCGTGTGATGTCGCCGAAGACCGCGCAGGCCGTGCGCGAGATGCTGCACATGGCCGCTGGCCCCGGCGGCACCGGCCCCAAGGCGCAGGTGATGGGCTACTCGGTGGGCGGCAAGTCGGGTACCGCGCACAAGCAAGAAGGCAAGGGCTACGCCGACAAGAAGTACCGCTCGTGGTTCGTGGGGATGGCGCCGATCAACAACCCGCGCATCGTGGTGGCGGTGATGGTCGACGAGCCCAGCGATGGCAAGTACTTCGGCGGCGACGTGGCCGCACCGGTGTTCAGCGAAGTGGTACAGCAGACGCTGCGCTCCATGGGGGTGCAGCCTGACCTGGAAGTGAAGCAGCAAATCGTGTCGAACAAGCTGCCTGCGGTGGAGGAGAGCTTCTGATGCCAGGTTCTCTCACATCGCTGCATGACGTGGGCAGTGCCGTGGCCTGGTTGCGCAGCCGCGCCGTGCACAACCTCAGCACCGACAGCCGCCGCCTGCAGGCCGGCGATGCGTTCATCGCCTGGCCGGGTTACGCCAACGACGGGCGGCAGTTTGTGCCGGCTGCGCTGGCAGCAGGTGCTGCGGCGTGCCTGGTCGAAGCCAAGGGTGCCGAAACCTTTGCGTTCGACGCTACGCGCGTGGCCACCATGAACGGCCTCAAGGCGGCCACCGGCCCACTTGCCAGCACCTACCTCAATCACCCCAGCCACAGCCTGGATGTGATGGCCGTCACGGGCACCAATGGCAAGACCTCGGTGGCCTGGTGGATGGCGCAGGCCCTGAGCCTGCTCGGCCAGCGCTGCGGTGTGGTGGGCACGCTGGGTGTGGGCGAACCGCCGTCGTCGGCCGCGCCCTCTGCTTCGGTGCTGTCCACCGGGCTCACCACGCCCGACCCGGTCACGCTGCAGACGGCCCTTCGCCGCTTTGTCGACAGCGGGTTCTCGGCCTGCGCCATCGAGGCTTCGTCGATCGGCATCGTCGAGCAGCGCATGGCCGGCACGCGCATCGCGGTGGCCTTGTTCACCAACCTCACGCGCGACCACATCGACTACCACGGCGACATGGAGGCTTACTGGCAGTCCAAGGCCCAACTTTTCGCGTGGCCCGGCCTGCGCGCCGCGGTGCTCAACGTGGACGACGAGCGTGGTGCGGCGCTGGCACCCAGCCTGGTCGGGCTGGACGTGTGGACGTACAGCACCAAGAAGTCGGCACGGCTGATGGCAAGCAACGTGCTCTACCGCGATGGTGGCCTGGCTTTCACCTTGAATGAAAGTGGCCATGCCGTCGAGGTGCGCAGCGGCTTGATTGGCGATTACAACGTCTCCAACCTGCTGGCGGTGATCGGCGGCTTGCGTGCGCTGGGTGTGCCGCTGGCCGATGCGGCCCGCGTGTGCGCGCGGCTCACCGCGGTGCCGGGGCGCATGCAGTCGGTGGATTCGGGCAGCGGCCCGGCGGTGGTGGTCGATTACGCCCACACACCCGACGCATTGGAGAAGGCCTTGCAGGCGCTGCGGCCCTTCGCGAAGGAGCGCGGCGGCAAGCTGTGGGGTGTGTTCGGCTGCGGGGGCAACCGCGACGCGACCAAGCGCCCGCTGATGGGTGCGATTGCCGAGCGCCAAGCCGACCAGGTGGTGGTGACCAGCGACAACCCGCGCAACGAAGTGCCTGCCGAGATCCTGAAGCAGATCGCCGCCGGCATGGCGCGGCCTGATCGCGCCACGGTGATCGAAGACCGCCGTGTGGCGATTGCGCATGCAGTGACACAGGCGCAGCCGCACGACGTGATCCTTATTGCCGGCAAGGGGCATGAGCCCGATCAAGAGATTGCGGGCGTCAAGCACCCGTTCTCCGATGTGCAAGAGGCGCAGACGGCGCTGGCCCGGAGGGCGCAGCCATGATGACGCTGACTCAAGCGCACGCCTTGCTGCCGGGCTCGACCTTGATCGGCGATGGTGCGGTGCAGATTGCCCGTGTGCACTCCGACACGCGCAGCCTGCAATCGGGTGACCTTTTCGTCACGTTGCGCGGCGAGCGTTTCGATGCGCACGACTTCTTGCCACAAGCGCGTGCTGCCGGTGCGGTGGCTGCCCTGGCCGAGCGCGGCTTGATCGAAGCGGGTTTGCCGGGCCTGCAGGTGGCCGACAGCAAGCAGGCCTTGGGTGCACTGGCCGCCGCGTGGCGTGCGCATCTGCACCTGCCGCTGATCGCAGTGACTGGCAGCAACGGCAAGACCACCGTCACGCAGATGCTGGCCTCGGTGCTCACCGCCTGGTGGGGAGAAGGCGCGTTCTCGACACAAGGCAACTTCAACAACGACATCGGCGTGCCGCTCACGCTGCTGCGTCTGCGGCAAGACGTGCCCCAGGCGCCGGGCGCTGAGGGGCCAACATCCTTCACGCATCACCGCGCCGGTGTGGTTGAGCTCGGCATGAATCACCCGGGTGAGATTGCTGCGCTCGCAGCCATGACGGCTCCCAGCGTGGCCCTGGTCAACAACGCTCAGCGCGAGCACCAGGAATTCATGGCCACGGTGGAAGCGGTGGCACGCGAGAACGGCACCGTCATCGAAGCCTTGGGCCCTGCCGGTGTGGCGGTGTTCCCGGCCGACGACGCCTTTGCCCCGCTGTGGCACACGCTGGCCGGCAAGCGGCCCACACTCACCTTTGCGCTGCGCGGCGCTGCCGATGTGACGGCCGATGCTGAGTGGGCAGGGGACCATTGGTCGCTGATGCTGCACACACCCGCCGGGTTTCATGCGGTGCAGTTGCGCATCGCCGGCTGGCACAACGTGAAGAACGCGCTGGCTGTCACGGCCTGCGCGCTTGCGGCGGGCTGCCCGCTCGACGCCATCGTGCGTGGCCTCGAAGCTTTCGAGCCGGTGAAGGGTCGTTCGCAGCTGAAGAAGGCGAATGTGCAAGGCGTGCCGGTCACGCTGATCGACGACACCTACAACGCCAACCCCGATTCAGCACGCGCAGCCATCGAAGTTCTGGCCTCGCTGTCGGGCCCGCGCTGGCTGGTGCTGGGTGACATGGGCGAGGTGGGCAACCATGGCCCCGCCTTCCACCGCGAAGTGGGAGCCTATGCGCGCACGCACGGCATCGACACGCTGTGGACGGCCGGCAGCCTGAGCCGCTACGCCGCCGATGCGTTCGGTGGCGAACACAACGCCCAAGCGCGCCACTTCAACACCGTCAACGATTTGCTGGCCGCCTTGAAGGCCGCACCCGAGTGCGCTTCGGTGCTGGTCAAAGGCTCGCGCTTCATGAAGATGGAACAGGTGGTGGCTGCACTGGTCGACACACCCGCACAGGCCGCCGCTGAAGCACAACAACAAGGGATCAAACACCATGCTGCTTAGCCTCGCCCAGTGGCTGCAGGGCCTGTACCCCGAGCAACTGGGTTTTCTGCGCGTCTTTCAGTACCTCACATTCCGTGCGGTGCTCGCCGCGATGACGGCACTGTTGATCGGCCTGGCCTTCGGGCCCTGGGTGATCCGCCGCCTCGCCGAGCTGAAGATCGGCCAACCCATTCGCGAGTACGGCGTGCAGGCGCACTTGGCCAAGAGCGGTACACCCACCATGGGCGGTGTGCTCATCCTCATCGGCATTGCGGTGTCAACGCTGTTGTGGTTCGACTGGAGCAACCGCTTTGTGTGGATCGTGATGCTGGTGACGCTGGGCTTTGGCGCGATTGGTTGGTCAGACGACTGGCGCAAGGTGGTGCACAAGAACCCCGAGGGCATGCCGTCGAAAGAGAAGTACCTGTGGCAATCGCTGATCGGCCTGGTGGCTGCGCTGTACCTGGCGTTCAGCGTGTCGGAAACGTCGAACCTGCGTGTGCTTGAACTCTTTTTGCGTTGGGTGCAAAGCGGCTTCTCGAATGACTTGCCGCCCAAGGCCGACTTGCTGATTCCGTTCGTCAAGAGCGTGAGCTACCCGCTGGGTGTGTTCGGTTTCATCATCCTCACCTACCTCGTGATCGTGGGCACGAGCAACGCGGTGAACCTCACTGACGGCCTCGACGGCCTGGCCATCATGCCGGTGGTGATGGTGGGCTCGGCGCTGGGTGTGTTCGCCTATGTGACGGGAAGCTCGGTGTACAGCAAGTACCTGCTCTTTCCGTACATCCCCGGGGCGGGTGAGCTGCTGATCTTCTGCGCGGCGATGGCAGGGGCAGGCCTTGCCTTTTTGTGGTTCAACACCCATCCCGCACAAGTGTTCATGGGCGACGTGGGCGCGCTCTCGCTGGGTGGCGCGCTCGGCACAATCGCCGTCATCACGCGCCAAGAGATTGTTCTCTCCATCATGGGCGGCGTGTTTGTGGCCGAGGCGTTGTCGGTGATGCTGCAGGTGGCCTGGTTCAAGTACACGAAGAAGAAGTTCGGCACTGGCCGGCGCATCTTGAAGATGGCGCCGTTGCACCATCACTTCGAGAAGTCGGGTTGGAAAGAAACGCAGGTCGTGGTGCGGTTCTGGATCATCACCATGCTCTTGTGCCTGGTCGGTTTGGCGAGCTTGAAACTGCGATGAATCACTTGCAGGGCATCACAGCGCTTGTTCTGGGGCTCGGCGAGTCGGGCCTGGCAATGGCACGCTGGTGCGTGGGCCACGGAGCGCAAGTGCGCGTGTGGGATTCGCGAGAAACCGCGCCACAAGACGCCGCCTTGAAGGAACACGCACCCACCGCCCAACGCCTGAGTGGTGCACTGGCCGACGATGCCCTGCAAGGTGTGCAACTCGTGCTCAAGAGCCCCGGCCTCGCCCCCACCGATGAGCGCATCACAGCGCTGGTCCGCCTTGCACACCAGACCGGCGTGCCGGTTCAAGGCGAGCTCGATCTGTTCGCCCGTGCCTTGGCCGACCTGAAAGACCTGCGCGGGTATGCGCCCAAGGTGATCGCCATCACCGGCACCAATGGCAAGACCACCACCACCTCAATGACGGCGCAGCTGATTGAGCGTGCCGACAAGCGCGTGGCCGTGGCCGGCAACATCGGGCCGACGATGCTGCAGACGCTGGCGGATGTGTTGGCGGCGGAGCCGGTCGTCGAGCTCGTGCCCGTTGATGCAGAAATCACCGTTCACCCTGAGCCTGTCGAAGGGCGGGTGGAGGATGAGGCAGGACTTCGACAAGGCGAAGCCTTGCCTTCAGTCCTGAGCTTGTCGAAGGGTCAGTCCGAACGGAATGGGGACGGGAGTGAGCCTGAAGAAGCGGTCGCTGAAGATGTTGCCTATGAACCCGTTCACCCTGAGCCGTTCGACGTGGCTCAGGACAGGCCTGTCGAAGGGCCTGTCGCCGCTGAGGCAGTCCAACCCGACGACGACACCCCCACCGGTGGCGGCCCGCCGCCACACCTGATCCCGCCACCCCCGCCCGGCCCGGTGTTCGAACACTTGCCTGAAGTCTGGGTGCTGGAGCTTTCCAGTTTTCAATTGGATGGCGTGCAAGGCTTCGAGCCCAGCGCAGCTGTGGTGCTCAACGTGACGCAAGACCACCTCGACTGGCACGGCAGCATGCAAGCCTACGCCGCAGCCAAGGCACGCATCTTCGGCCAGCAGGCCGTGATGGTGATCAACCGCGACGACG
>JACMKW010000069.1 GCA_014379885.1 Rhizobacter sp. | reverse complement strand
CCGTCGATGATGCGGTGGTCGTAGGACATGGCGAAGTAATTCATGGGGCGCACGACCACCTGGCCGTTTTCCACCATGGCGCGGTCCTTGGTAGCGTGGACGCCCAAGATGGCCGACTGCGGCGGATTGATGATGGGCGTGGACATCATCGAGCCGAAGGTACCGCCATTGGAAATGGAGAAGGTGCCACCGGTCATCTCGTCGATGCCCAGCTTGCCGTCCTTGGCCTTCTGGCCGAACTCGGCGATTTTCTTCTCGATGTCGGCGAAGCTCATCTGGTCGGCGTTGCGCAAGATGGGCACCACCAAGCCGCGCGGGGAACCCACGGCGATGCCGATGTCGAAATAGCCGTGGTAAACGATGTCATTGCCGTCCACCGAGGCGTTGATGATCGGGTACTTCTTGAGGGCGTGCACCGCGGCCTTGACGAAGAAGCTCATGAAACCGAGCTTCACGCCGTGTTCCTTCTCGAACTTCTCCTGGAACTTCTTGCGCATCTCCATGACCGGCGCCATGTTGATTTCGTTGAAGGTGGTCAGGATCGCGTTGGTCGACTGCGACTGCAGCAGGCGCTCGGCCACGCGAGCACGCAAGCGGGTCATGGGCACGCGCTCTTGCGGGCGGTCACCCAGGTCGGGCGCGACCACGGGCACCTGCGGCAACACTCGGGTGGGAGCGCCGGTGGAGATGGCCGCGGGAGCAGCCACCGGTGCCGGTGCTGCCGGTTTGGGTGCCGCCACAGCGGTGAGCACGTCGCCCTTGGTCACGCGGCCATCCTTACCGGTACCGGCCACCGAGCCCGAGGCCAGGTTGTTGTCGGCCATCAGCTTGGCAGCGGCGGGCATGGCCACACCGGACTTGCTGTTCGATTCGACGGCGGCGGCAGGCGGTGAAGCCGCCACAGGAGCCGCTGCGGCAGCAGGTGCAGCGGCCCCGGCCACGGCCGCGGTGTCGATGCGCGCGATCAATTGCTCCGCAGCCACGGTGGCGCCGTCGCCCTGCAGCACTTCCACCAGCACGCCGGCTGAGGGCGCGGGCACTTCCAGCACGACCTTGTCGGTCTCGATCTCGATCAGGATCTCGTCGACCGCCACCGCGTCGCCGACCTTTTTCTTCCACTGCAGCATGGTGGCTTCGGCCACCGATTCGGAGAGCTGCGGAACTTTGACTTCTACGATTGCCATGTTTCTTCTACCTGGGTTGATTCGGGGTGCGCTGTGCGAGCCAGCCCGGGATGAACCATCCACGGGCAGGGCTGCACGAGCGACTTACTTGGTGAGGATGTAGCCCCTGAGCTTGCCGAAGGCGGCATCGATCAGGTTCTTTTGCTGTTCCTGGTGCAGGTGCGAATACCCCACTGCCGGGGAGGCCGAGGCCGCACGCCCGGCGTAGCCGAGTTTCTGACCGTCGAGCATGTTCTCGTGGATGTAGTGCTGCACGAAGAACCACGCGCCCTGGTTTTGCGGCTCATCCTGGCACCACACGATGTCGGTGGCGTTGGGGTACTTGCGCAGCTCGGCACCAAACACCTTGTGCGGGAACGGATAGAGCTGCTCGACGCGCAGGATCGCCACGTCGTCGGACTCGCGCTCCTCGCGCTTCTTCACCAGGTCGTAATACACCTTGCCCGAGCAGCAGATGACGCGCTTGACCTTGTCGG
>JACMKW010000648.1 GCA_014379885.1 Rhizobacter sp. | reverse complement strand
GGCGCGCTGTGCCCGTGGGCGCCCCCGACTTGCCCTCGCGCGTGAGGGCGATGTCTTCTTCGCTCGGGTACAGGCCGGCCAGCACGTAGTCCATCACTCGGCGCGCGATGGGTGCCGCGCTGGCCGCGCCGAAGCCCGCGTTCTCGACCACCACCGCCAGCGCGATCGTGGGCGCCTCGACCGGCGCAAACGCGATGTAGAGCGCGTGGTCGCGTTTGTGTTCTTCCATCTTGGTTGCGTTGTATTTTTCGTTGGCGCGCACACCCACGGCCTGTGCGGTGCCCGTCTTGCCGCCGCTCACGTAAGGTGCGCCGGCAAACACCCGCGTGCCGGTGCCGCCCTGCGTCACTTGCTGCATCGCCTGAAGAATCACCTGCACCTGCTCGGGCTTGAGCGGCAAGGGGTCGATCGCCGCGTGGGCCACCAGCCGGCGCTCGCGTGTGACCACGTCTTCCACCTCACGCACCAGCCGCGGCTTGAAGCGCTGGCCATTCGAGGCCAGCGTGGACACCGCACTGGCCAGCTGCAGCATGGTGAAGTTGTTGTAGCCCTGGCCGATGCCCAGCGAGATGGTTTCACCGGCGTACCACTTCTGCTGCTCGGGCTTCTTGTAGGCACGCGCCTTCCAGGCTGTGGAGGGCAGCAAGCCGGTCAACTCACCGTCGATGTCAATACCGGTTTTGCGCCCGAAGCCGAAGGGTTCAAGCTGGTCATGGATGGTGTCCACCCCCAGCTCGTTGGCCAGCGAGTAGAAGTACACGTTGCTCGACAGCGAGATGGCTTTCGCCATGTCGACCGGCCCGAGGCCACCATCGCCGTGGCTGCGGAAGGTGTGGTTGCCGAACTGGAAGGTGCCACCGTCATAGATGATCTGGCTCGCACTGCGCTTGCCGGTGTTCAGCGCAGCCATGGCCATGAAAGGCTTGAAGGTGGAACCCGGCGGGTAGGTGCCACGCAGCGCACGGTTCAGCAGCGGCTTGTCGATCGACTCGTTGAGCTCACGCCACGATTCGGCGTCGATGCCGTCGACGAAGAGGTTGGGGTCGAACGTGGGCTTGCTCACGAAGGCCAGCAACTCACCATTGCGCGGGTCGATGGCCACCAGCGCACCACGCCGCTCGCCGAACAGCTCTTCCACCAGCGCCTGCAAACGGATGTCGATCGACATCACCAGCTTGTTGCCCGGTGTGGGCGGGCTGCTCTTCAAGCGGCGCACCGCACGCCCGCCGGCGCTGGTTTCCACTTCTTCGAGGCCGGTGAGGCCGTGCAGGTCGGCCTCGTAGCTCTGCTCCACCCCCAGCTTGCCGATGTATTCAGTGCCACGGTAGTTGTCGAGCTGCTCTTCGGGCCAATCGTCCATGGCCGCTTTTTCGGTGGTGTTGATGCGCCCGATGTAGCCGATCAGGTGGCTGCCCACCTCACCCAGCGGGTAGTTGCGAAACAGCCGCGCCTTGATGTCGACACCCGGAAAGCGAAAGCGCTGGGCGGTGAAGCGCGCCACCTCTTCGTCGGTGAGCTTGGTGCGGATGGGCAACGACTCGAAGCTCTTGCTTTCTTCGAGCATGCGCTTGAAGCGACGGCGGTCGCGCACGCTCACTTCAATGATGGATTCGAGCGCCGTGATGGTGGCTTCGACGTCTTCCACCTTGGAGGGCATGATCTCCAGCGTGTAGGCCGAGTAGTTGTTGGCCAGCACCACGCCGTTGCGGTCGACGATGAGGCCGCGGTTGGGCACGATGGGCACCACAGCAATGCGGTTGTTCTCGGCCTGCGTTGCCAGCTCTTCGTGGCGCACCACCTGCAGCAGCACCAGGCGCGCGGTCAGCAGGCCGAAGGCAATCAAGACGAAGGCCGCAGCGGCGAACAGCCGGGTGCGAAATTTACCCAACTCCTGTTCGATGTCGCGCAGTTCAGTCATCAGCAAGCGCAGCGAGGCTGCCCATCAAGCAACGCCCGAGGAACCGGCTTTGCCGGGCCTCAGGGTGGCGCCCCTCGGGGGCAGGAGCAAAGCGACTGGGGGGCTTCATAGCGGGCGGTTCTTGTCGGCGTCAGGCGGGCGGCGTTGTGGCGCCAGCAGCACCAAAGACACCACCGGCCATAGCAGGCTCTCGACCACCGGGGCCATCATCACCTCCCACCCCGGCAGCATGCCGCCCACCAGCATGCGCACGATCATCGACACCGCATGCGCCGACACGAACAGCGGCAGGATCTGCAACGCCTGAGACAACACGCCGAACCACAGCAAGCGGCGGTGAATGGTGATGGCAAAGAAGCTGAGCAGCGTGTAGGCCAAGGCGTGCTGGCCGAGCACGGCGCTGTCGTGCACGTCCATCAGCAGGCCGAAAACGAAGGCCGCCCCCAGGCCCACGCGGCGCGGCTGGTGCACGTTCCAGAACACCAGCACCAAGGCCAGCAGGTCAGGCAGATAGGGAGTGCGCCCCAGCGGCACGAGGTTGAAGGCAAAGGCCAGCAACAAGGTGATCCACATGAACAGCGGGTTGACCGGCAGCAGCAGCTGGTCAGAGCCACGCGGCATCATGCGGCGAGCCCCCCGGAGCGACGCAACGTCATTTGCGGGCTCCCTTCTTCGCGGGCTTCAACGGTTCAGCCGCTGGCTCGGGCCGCGGTGGCATCTGGATTCCCACCGGCTCCAGCACCAGCACATGGCGCACGCTGTCGGGCTCGGCCAGTGGAGCCAGCGCGATGCGCGCAAAGCCGGTGTCCACACGCCTGTCCACGCTCACCACCTTGGCCACCGGCACACCTGCGGGGTAGATGCCGTCCACCCCCGAGGTGGAGAGCACGTCGCCCACCTGCACGTCAGCGTTGCCGGCCATGAAGCGCAGCTCCAGCCCCGCGCCTGCTGAGTTGCCGAAGGCCGCGCTGCGCGCCTGGGTGCGGTTGTTGAGCACGGGAATGGCCGCCTCCTTGTCAGTGAGCAGCGTGACCTCGGCGCTGTAGGGGTACACGCGTGTCACCTGGCCCAGCACGCCTACCTCATTGATGACCGGCGACGACACCACCAGCCCATCGCGGTTGCCACGGTCGATGATGACCTTGCGCGAGTAGGGGTCGGGTGCGTCGTACAACACCTCGGCGGTGAGCGAGCGCACCTTCAACGCGCCGCGCAGCTCCAGCAGCGCGCGCAGTCGGGCGTTTTCCTGCGCCAGTTGTTCAACGCGCGAGGCACGCTCGGCTTGTTGCGCCAGTTCGAGGCGGGCCTTGTTTTCGGCCGAGCGGGCCTGCTGCACGCCCATCAGGTACCCCGACACCAGCTCCCAGGCGTCGACCGGCGTGCGCAGCACACGCTCCACCGGGTTGAGCACGGTGGCCACCACCGCGCGCAGCGGCTGCGTCACCTTGAAGCGGGTGTCGGCGACCATCAGAAACAGCGCCAAAGCCGCAAAGAACATCAGCCGGGTGAACGCCGACGGGCCCTGTCGAAAGAAGGGCGGCGGAGATCGATCAAGTGTCCCCAGAGGCATGTTCGGTGTGACTTAAAAACCCGGGCCGCGTTTCAATTGAAAAAGCCGGCCACGTTCAAGACGGGCCGGCTTTGTGACGGTGTGCACGTTTACTCGGAGGTGAAGATGGAACCCAGCCGCTCCATGCGCTCAAGCGCCATGCCACAGCCACGAACGACGCAGGTCAGGGGATCTTCAGCCACCAGCACCGGCAGGCCGGTTTCTTCAGCCAGCAAACGATCGAGGTCGCGCAGCAGCGCACCGCCGCCGGTGAGCATCATGCCGCGCTCGGCGATGTCGGCGCCCAGCTCGGGCGGGGTCTGTTCGAGCGCGTTCTTCACGCTGGAGACGATCTGGTTCAGCGGGTCGGTCAGCGCTTCCAGAATCTCGTTGCTGCTGATGGTGAAGCTGCGCGG
>JACMKW010000647.1 GCA_014379885.1 Rhizobacter sp. | reverse complement strand
GCTGATGGGGGTGTCGCTCACCACCGCGACGCACCATGCCACCAGCAGCCACAAGGGCACGCAGATCGATCTGGGCTTCAGCGTGCCGCTGAAGCTGGGCGCCCACGCCACGCTCTGCGTCGTACCCGGCATCACCTGGGCCGACCAGCGCTACACGCGTGCCTTTTTCGGCGTGACGCCGGAGCAGTCGGTGGCCAGCGGCTTTGCCCCGTTCAGCACGCAAGCCGGCCTCAAGAGCAGCCAGCTCGTGCTTGATTTCGACATGGCGCTCAGCCGCCACTGGTACGTCAACGCCATGTTGCAAGCCAAGCGGCTGCAGCGCGATGCGGCCGACAGCCCCATCGTCCAGAACACCCGGCAGACCAGCGGCATGCTGGCGGTGCGCTACCAGTTTCAGCTCTGAACCATGAAGACGCTTCTGGCTCAACGGCTGGGCCTCGGCGCCTTGAATGCCCTCGCGCTGCTGGTGGCGGCCTATGCCTTCCTGGCCTACGCGCTGTGGCCACCGGGTCACATGGTGGGAGAAAAAATGCAGGCCGCCTTCAGCGCCCACCCGGTGCTGATTTATGGCCATGTGTTCGCCGCCGCCTTGGCGCTGGCGCTCGGGCCTTGGCAGTTTTCTTCCCGCCTGCGCCGTGCGCGGCCCCAGGTGCACCGTTGGATCGGGCGCACCTACCTGGGTGTGGGCGTGCTGGTGGGCGGTGTGTTCGGTTTGTTGCTGTCGCGCTTCGCCCAGGGCGGCGCGGTGGGGCAGATCGGCTTTGCCCTGCTGGCCGTGGTGTGGCTGTACACCGGGCTGCGCGGTTGGCTGGCCATTCGAGCCGGCTCGGTGGCCGAGCACCGGCAGTGGATGCTGCGCAACCAGGCGCTGACACTGGCCGCGGTGAGCTTGCGCATCTACGTGTCGCTGGCGTTGGCGACACCGTGGCCGTTCGAGCCGCTCTATGCCGCCATCGCCTGGCTGTGCTGGGTGCCCAACCTGCTGCTGGCGGAATGGTGGCTGCGACGCGCCGCGGGGCAAGCCTGGGTTTCTACAATGCACCGATGACGTCTCACGAGCCCGCCCTTGCATCGGCGCCACTTTCTGCGCTGATCCGGCGGGCCCTCGTGCGCCAGAGCGGCTGGATGCCCTTCGACCGTTTCATGGCGCTTGCCCTCTACGCCCCGGGCCTGGGCTACTACGCCAACCACAGCCGCAAGTTCGGCCTCATGCCTTCGTCGGGCAGTGATTTTGTGACGGCACCCGAGTTGTCGCCGCTCTTCGGCCGCGCGCTGGCGCGCCAGGTGGCGCAGGCGCTGCAAGCCAGCGGGAGCAGCGAGGTGTGGGAGTTTGGTGCCGGCTCGGGGGCGCTGGCCGAGCAGTTGCTCGACGCACTCGGTGCGGCCGTCAGCCGCTACACCATCGTCGACTTGTCTGGCAGCCTGCGTGCGCGGCAACGCGAGCGGCTGGCGCGCTTTGGTGATGTGGTCGAGTGGGTCGATGCCTTGCCCGAATCGTTCAGCGGCGTGATCGTCGGCAACGAGGTGCTCGACGCGATGCCGGTGCAACTGCTGCACTTCGACGGCCAGCAATGGTTCGAGCGTGGGGTGGTCGCGCAGGGCGAGGCTTTCGCCTGGAGCGACCGGCCCACCGAGTTGCGCCCGCCCTTCGAAGGCCCGTTCGCCCCCGGCACGGTGACCGAGATTCACCCCCAGGCCGAGGCCTTCATCGCCACGCTGGCGGACCGCGTGCAACGCGGTGCGGCCTTCTTCATCGACTACGGTTTCCCCGACACCGAGTACTACCACCCGCAGCGCAGCGAAGGCACGTTGATGTGCCACCGCGCCCACCTGGCCGACACCGACCCGCTGGTCGATGTGGGCCTGAAAGACATCACTGCCCACGTCAACTTCACCGGCATTGCGCTGGCCGCGCAGAACGCTGGGCTGGAAGTGCTGGGCTACACCTCGCAGGCGCGCTTTCTGCTGAACTGCGGGTTGATGGAACTGCTGCAAGCTGCCGATCTGCGCACCGTGGCGCATGCGCAAAAGCTGATCAACGAGCACGAGATGGGCGAGCTCTTCAAAGTGATCGCGTTTGCGCGCCGATGCGACGCCGCCTTCAACGCTGCCCCGCTGGGCTTCGTCGAAGGCGATCGGACGCACCGGTTATGAGGAGCACCGCGTCATGGGCCTGAGATGGTTGCTGGTCATCTTGATCGCGCTGTTGCTGTTCAGCTTCTTGCACAAGTGGCTGGAGAAAATTGGCCTGGGCAAGCTGCCCGGCGACTTTCGGTTCCGCATCTTCGGGCACGAGTTTTTCATTCCGCTCACCAGCAGCGTGTTGCTCAGCGTGGTGGCGATGGGGATTTCCTGGCTGATCTAGGGCCCAGCTGCTGATGCCGCGCGTCGGGGTGTTACCCGTGGGGGGGAAGCAAGGCATGAGCAGTTTCATCACGCGCCGCAGCGTGCTGTTGGGAGTGGGCGCCGCACTGGCGGCACCGCTGTCATGGGCGCAAGACCCGGGCGACGCTTTCACAGGCTTCCCTGGCACCCGGGTGCGATTTGCCAGCGTCGAGGTGGGCCGCTCGCTGCTGATGGCAGACGACGAATGGGTGGGCGCCACCAGCGAATTCCAGCGCCGCACCGTGATGAGCAGCGCCACGCCCGTGACGCTGGATGCCTTTCGCCGCTGGAACGGCGACGCCGTACGCGCCTGGCCCACCGATCAGCGTGCCCGCTGGCAAGCCGTGCTCGACAGCCTGGCGCCAGCGTTCGCCGCGTTGCGCATTCCCTTGCCCACCGAGGTGTGGCTGATCGCCTCCAACGGGCAGGAGTCGGCCGGGGCACCCTACACGCGTGGCCATGCCGTGGTGATGGCGGGCACCGGCTCCGTGCCGGGCTACAGCGATGCCATGCTGTTGGCCCACGAGCTCTGGCATGTGGCAGCGCGCCACGCGCCTGCGCTGGCCTCACGGCTGTACACCGAGATCGGTTTCGAGCCGATGCCCGAGTTGAGCTTTCCTGCGGCGTGGGCGCCGGTGCGCATTGCCAACCCCGACGCGCCGCAAAATCGCCACGCCCTGCGCCTGCAAGTGGATGGCCGCACGCCCTGGGTCACCCCGGTGCTCGTGGCCTCACGAACGGTGCTGGAGCCGGGCGAGAGTTTCTTCAGCGTGATGGAGGTTCGGTTGCTCGAAGTCGAGCCCGACCCTGACGCCGATGTGTCGCGCGCGGTGCTGCGCGATGGTCATCCGGTCTGGCATGCGCTGGACGCAAAGCACGACTATCTGCGCCGCCTCGGCGGCAACACCGGCTACGTCATTCACTGCGAAGAAGCCATGGCAGACAACGTGGCACTCCTGGCCACCGGCGCCACACCGCGCAACCCGGCTTTGCTGGTGCGCATCAACGCCGGGCTGCAAGCGCCGCGTTGAATTTCAGCGTTGCCTTAGCCTGCCAGCGCCGCCGCCACCGCATCGGTGCGGGCGTGACGAATCGCATCGCCGATGGCCGGGCCTTTCCAGCCGCGCTCCAATGCTTGCGTTGAGATGGTGGCGCTGTCCACTGCCAGTGCCGCATCAAGTGCCGCCTGCAAGCGCGGGCGTTGTGGGTAAGGGCGGTCTTCAAAGCCGGTGCGTCCGCGCGCGTCGCATTCGCAGGCCAGCAGCAGCTCGGCAAAACGTTGAGGCCGGCGCCAGGCATCACAGCGCTCCAGCAGGCGCATCACCGCCGCGGCGTCGAACGACTCGCTGCGGTGCACGTTGCCATGCTCGCGTGCCACGGCTTCGGCCAGTTCGCGGCAATCGGTAGGCACACGCAGGCGTTCGCACACAGCCCGTACCAGCTTCGCGCTGCGCGCTTCGTGGGCGATGTGACGTGGCCACTCTTCGGCCGGTGTGGTGCCCTTGCCCAGGTCGTGGCCGAGACAGGCGAATCGCACGGTCAGCGGCGTGTTCAATTGCGCCGCCATGTCGAGCACCAGCATCAGGTGCACGCCGGTGTCGACCTCAGGATGGTGGGCAGCGGGTTGCGGCACGCCCCACAGGCAATCCACTTCAGGCAGCAAGCGCGCGAGTGCGCCGCAGCCGCGCAGCACCTCGAACATGCGCGAGGGCCGTTGCTCCATCAGGCCGCGCGCCAGCTCTTGCCACACACGCTCGGGTACCAGGGCATCCACCTCGCCGGCGAGCACCATCTGCTGCATCAAGGCCTGGGTTTCGGGCGCCACGCTGAAATCGGCAAAACGCGCCGCAAAACGCGCCAGGCGAAGAACGCGCACCGGGTCTTCGGCGAAGGCGGGCGACACGTGGCGCAGCACCTTGTCGTGCAGGTCGCGCTGGCCGCCGTGGGGGTCGATGAGCGTGCCGTCTTCGGCCTGTGCGATCGCGTTGAGGGTCAGGTCGCGGCGCAGCAGGTCTTCTTCCAGCGTGACGCTCGGGTCGGCGTGGATGGTGAAGCCGCGGTAGCCGGGCGCCGACTTGCGCTCGGTGCGCGCGAGCGCCACTTCTTCTTTGGTGACCGGGTGCAGGAAGACCGGGAAGTCTTTGCCCACCGGCGTGTAGCCGGCGTCGACCATTTCCTGCGGCGTGGCACCCACCGCAACCCAGTCGCGGTCGTTCACCGGCAGCCCCAGCAGGGCGTCGCGCACCGCACCACCGACCATCCACATCTTCATGACGGGCAGTGTAGGTGGCTAGGGTTGACCCAAGCTGGCGTGGCTCCCAGCTTGTGGGTGCATGCGGCGAGACGCCCAATGCGCACGATTGCCTTCTTCACTCCACTCACTTTCCCGAGGTTCGTATGAACATCAGTTCCGCTTCGTACACGCTGCCCACGACGCCTGTGGACGTGTACCCCGATGAGATGATCGACGCTCCCGCCACCCCCGCAGTCTGCGGCGAGCAGCCCGTGCCGGCCGACACCGCGGCGGTGGTGTCGCCCCCTGGCGCTGAGCCGTCTCACCGGATCATCCTGCCCACCCGCGAACAGCTCAAGCTGCTCGAAGAGATGGGCATTCCCATCACGCAGCCCGAACTCGATCAGCTGAAACTGCAGAAGGCCGAGCAAGAGCGGGTGAAGACCCTGCTCTCCACCAACCCGTACGACGCCCCAACCCTGCTGTGACCGGCCAAGGCAACGCGCCATGCTTTCAGGTTGGCGCGGCGCGGTAGGGCTCGTCAACCTCGACAAAGTCGTGCTCAGCCAGAGCGTCGCGTGTCCAGGCTGCCACGCTGGGCAAGGCCTGCACACGTTCGACGTAGGCCCCGATCTGTGAGGGCACCGGTAAAGCGAAGCCCACGATGCGCTTGACCACCGGCGCGAAGAAGGCATCGGCAATGCTGAAGGAGTCGAACAGCATCGGCCCGCCGTGTTCGTTCAACAGCTCGCTCCACATTTGCACGAT
>JACMKW010000646.1 GCA_014379885.1 Rhizobacter sp. | reverse complement strand
GCTACGAAGGCTACGGCATCGGCGGCGCAGCCGTCATGATCGACACCATGACCGATAACCGCGTGCGCACTGTGGCTGAAGTGCGCCATGCGTTCAGCAAGCACGGTGGCAACATGGGCACCGAAGGCTCGGTGGTGTTCCAGTTCAAGCACTGCGGCCAGCTGATCTTTGCGCCCGGCACCAATGAAGACAAGGTGATGGAAGTGGCGCTGGAAGCCGGCGCTGAAGACGTTCTGACGGATGACGATGGCGCCATCGAGGTGCTGACAGCACCCGCCGACTTCGAGGCCGTGAAAAATGCCCTGGAAGCCGCCGGCCTGACGCCCGAAGTGTCCGAGGTCACCATGCGCGCTGAAAACACCATCGAACTGGAGGGCGAAGATGCCATCCGGATGCAAAAATTGCTCGACATCCTGGAAGACCTGGACGATGCCCAGGCGATTTACCACAACGCTGCGCTCTGAAACGCTGCCACGATTGAATTCACAACACTGTCTCTGTAACGGTGCCCGGCACCGCTCTGAGACAGGTTCTAATAGGCTGGTATGAAGGTTCTTGTAATTGGTGGCGGCGGCCGTGAACACGCAATGGCCTGGAAGCTCAGCCAGTCTCCCAAGGTCACCAGGGTGTATGTGGCGCCGGGCAACGGCGGTACGGCCCTGAACCCGAAGCTCGAAAACATCGCCATCACCGATGTGCGCGAGCTGCGCATCTGGGCGCTGGCCGAAAAAATCGGCCTCACCGTGGTGGGCCCCGAGGCACCGCTGGCTGCTGGCGTGGTCGATGAGTTCCGCGCCCACGGACTGCGCGTGTTCGGCCCCACGCAGGCAGCCGCACAGCTGGAAAGCTCCAAGGCCTTCTCCAAGGCCTTCATGCGCCGCCACGGCATTCCCACGGCGGACTACGACACCTTCACCGACCCGGTGGCGGCACATGCCTTTGTGGATCGCCTGGGTGCGCCCATCGTCATCAAGGCCGACGGCCTGGCGGCCGGCAAGGGCGTGGTCGTGGCCATGACGCTGAAAGAGGCGCACGATGCCGTCGATTTCATGCTGGTGGACAACAAGTACGGCGTGACCCACAACGAGGGTGGCGCGCGCGTGGTGATCGAGGCGTTCCTCGAAGGCGAGGAAGCCTCCTTCATCGTGCTGAGCGATGGCAAGAACGTGCTCGCCCTGGCCACCAGCCAGGACCACAAGCGCCTCAAAGACGGCGACGAAGGCCCCAACACCGGCGGCATGGGCGCCTATTCGCCCGCGCCCGTGGTCACGGCCGACGTGCATGCCCGCGCCATGCGCGAGATCATCCTGCCCACCATCCGTGGCATGGAAAAGGATGGCATCCCGTACACCGGCTTCCTCTATGCGGGCCTGATGATCGACGCCAAGGGCCAACCCAAGACGCTCGAATTCAACTGCCGCATGGGCGACCCCGAGACGCAGCCCATCCTGATGCGCTTGAAGAGCGACTTTGCCGATGTGCTGAGCGCAGGGGTGGATGGCAAGCTCGACCAGATCGAGCT
>JACMKW010000645.1 GCA_014379885.1 Rhizobacter sp. | reverse complement strand
CGTGAAGACGCGTCGATCAATCTGGAAGCAGTCGACCGCATGTTGGAGAAGTTTCCCAACGCCGACATCGTGTTCATTGAGTCGGGGGGCGACAACCTGGCCGCCACCTTCAGCCCCGAACTCTCTGACCTCACCCTCTACGTGATCGACGTGGCCGCGGGCGAAAAAATCCCGCGCAAGGGTGGCCCCGGCATCACCAAGAGTGACCTCTTCGTGATCAACAAGACCGACCTCGCGCCTTACGTGGGTGCGAACCTCGACGTGATGAAGGCCGACACGCTGCGCATGCGTGGCACGCGGCCGTTTGTG
The DNA here is from genome assembly GCA_014379885.1 of Rhizobacter sp. The sequence continues at coordinate 6,321 of JACMKW010000645.1, read as the reverse complement.
ATGAGCAACCTCAAGACGCTCACCGGCCTGGCCGAGGTGGTGGCCTTCATTGAGGCCAAGGGCATGCTGAAGGCTTGAGCCGGGCTGAGCCCAGCGCCTCAGCGCTTGCGGCCGAACAAGCCGCGCCAGCCAGCAGAAGGCTCGTCGCGTGCGGCGGGGTGGCTGCGGGTGACCATCAGGCCGCCGTTGAGGTACAGCGCGTTCAGCAACCGCGAGGCGCGCTGTGGGCTCATGCCCGGCCAGGCCGCGATGTCTCGCAACGAGGCCGATTCCTGGCGCAAGCGCACGGCGGCGGGTTGCAGTGCCCCCAAGGCGCCGGGCAAGTCTTCGATGCGACCGGTCAGGCGATAGGCCGCTTTGCCGCCGATCTCGCCCAGCACGTTGTCGCGCGGGCCGTTCAGCGCCACGGCCCAGAGCAACGAGGTGATGGGGCGGTACTTGTCGGTTGCTGCCACCCGCTCGTGGCGCGTATGGCCGGGGGGCATGACGCCGGGCGGCTCGGCACTGATCAGCTTCAGTCGGGAGAGCGATGTCTCGGCCGCGATGTCAGACACGTCGACCGGCGAGTGGTAGATGTTCTGCCTGGGAAACAGTGTCACAGGCCAGACGTAGGGCCCGTGCGCCAGGTAGAGCAACGCAGCTTCGCGGTTGCGAATGCAGGCGGCGATGACCTCGAGCACATCGTTGGTGGCCGGGCTGGCCTCCAGGCGCTGCAGATCGGCCATGAGCGTCGTGGGCAACAGGGTTGGCCGGTCGAAGCCAAGATCCGACGAGGCGGTGCCGGCCTCGCGCGCACGTTCGAAAGCGCTGATTCGCCAGAGAGTGGAGTCAAAGTCCCGCATGGCTGGATGCTAGCCAGATTCGTGACTTATTACCGCTAATAACCCTCCTTTGAATTTTTTGAAGCAATTGAAACGTCTCAGCGCGGTGGCTTTGACAGCTTTGCCAGGTGGGTCTGCAGCGTGACCGCCGCTTGCCGCAAGCAGTCAATGAACCCGTCTCGCAGCGGGCTCGCTGGCCGCAACTGCGGCACCACCAAGGTCACCGCGAACGGGATCGACACCGACAGCGGCCGCACCTGCAAGCCAGCACCAGCAAGCTCCATGGCCGTCAGCGGGTTGACGATGGCGACACCCAGGCCCTGGCGCACCAGCGCACACACCGAGGCGGCACTGGCTGTCTCAAGCGCCAGGCGGCGATGCACACCTTGCTGCTCGAACAAGGCGTCGACCTGCTGGCGGTAGAGGTCAGACGGCGCAAAGCTCACGAAGGGCTGGTCGGCAAAGTCTTTCGGCCGCAACACCCGCTTGGCCAGCAGCGGGTGGCCATCGGGCAGCACGCACACCTCGTCGGCCTGCAGCAAGGTTGTGAGCGTGGTGGCGGCCGGGGCGTGCACACGTTCGCACAGGCCCAGGTCAAACCGCTGCTCGGTCAGCCACTCTTCAAGCAACGGCGATTCTTGCGGGGTGATAGACACACCCACCTGCGGGTGATCGGCCACAAAAAGCTGCGTGGCCAGGGGCAGCAGCCCATGCGCGAGTGCTGGCAGGCAGGCAATGGTCACACGCCCTTGCGTGAACTCGCGCAAAGACCGGGCCGCGGCGGCGATGCGCTCCAGGCCTTCGTAGGAGCGCTGCACCTCTTCGAGCAGGGCCAGGGCCCGCGCGGTGGGGCGCAAACGGCCACGCACGCGGTCGAACAGGCTCATCTGCAGAACGTGCTCAAGGCGGGCCAGCTCGCGGCTCACCGTGGGCTGCGAGGTATGCAGCGCGAGCGCAGCCTGCGTCACGTTGCCGGTGTTCATCACGGCACGAAACACCTCGATCTGGCGGTGGGTGAGCTTCATGCTTTCAGCATATCAATAATGAATGGATTGCAGACAAATGAGTAATTTTCGGAATGACACGTTTCGCGCACCATTCACACCATGAACCCTTTCTCCCCCACCACCATGCGCGCCATTGCGCAAACCCACGGCACCCCCGTCTGGGCCTATGACGCCGCCACCATCCGCGAGCGCATTGCCGCGCTGCGCGCCTTCGACACCATCCGCTTTGCGCAGAAGGCCAACTCGAACACGCACCTGCTGCGGCTGATGAAACAGGAAGGTGTGCGCGTCGATGCGGTGTCGCTGGGCGAGATCGAGCGCGCCCTGGCCGCGGGTTACATCGCGGGAGGCGACGAGATTGTCTTCACCGCTGACCTGTTCGACCACGCCACGCTGGCCAAGGTGGCGGCGACCAAGATCCCGGTCAACGCGGGCTCGATCGACATGCTGCACCAGCTCGGCGCTCAATCACCCGGGCACCGTGTGTGGCTGCGAATCAACCCCGGCTTCGGCCATGGTCATAGCAACAAGACCAACACCGGCGGTGAACACAGCAAGCACGGCATCTGGCACTCCGACTTGCCCGAAGCCTTGGCGGCCATTCGTCAACATGGCTTGAAGCTCGTGGGCCTGCACATGCACATCGGCTCGGGGGTCGATTATTCGCACCTGAGCGAGGTGTGCACGGCCATGGTCAAGCTGGTGAGCCAGGTTGACATGCCGCTCGTTGCCATCTCGGCCGGCGGTGGCCTCTCCATCCCCTACCGCGCCGGTGAACCCACCATCGACACCGCGCACTACTTCAGCCTGTGGGACGCCGCACGCAAGCAGATCGAACAACAGCGTGGCCACACCATCCACCTGGAGATCGAACCCGGCCGCTACCTGGTCGCCGAAGCGGGCGTGCTCATCGCCGAGGTGCGCGCCACCAAACAAATGGGCAAGAACCACTTCGTGCTGGTCGATGCGGGTTTCAACGAGCTGATGCGCCCGTCGATGTACGGCAGTTACCACGGCATCGAATTGCTGCCAGCCGACGACACCCCGCGCCCCTTGCAACGCACCGTGGTGGCGGGGCCGCTGTGTGAATCGGGCGATGTGTTCACGCAAGGCGAAGGCGGTGTGGTGCTCACACGCGAGCTGCCGCAGGCGCGGGTGGGCGACCTGGTGTTGTTTCACGATGCGGGCGCGTATGGGGCGTCGATGTCATCCAACTACAACAGCCGGCCGCACATTGCCGAGGTGCTGGTTGACGGTGCACAAGTGCGCCTGATCCGGCGCCGCCAGACCCTGGACGAACTGCTGGCGCTCGAGCGAGTGCCTGGCTGAGGGTTCTCCCGGGGCGGGGGTAGCCAGGGCGAGTCATTCGCCCGTCATGCCGGGTGGCAACACTGGGTGGTTTCTACACACACCCCAAAAAGGAACCCCATGACCCCCAGCGCCCACCCGAACCGCCGCGACTTCATCCGCACCGTTGCCGCCGGCACCATCGCCATCGGTTCGGCCGCCGCGCTGTCGGGCTGCGAAGGCGGCCTGTTCGACTTCTTGCACGGCGTGGCCAGCGGCGACCCGCTGCAAGACCGAGTGATGCTGTGGACGCGCGTCACACCCGACGCCGCGATGCTCGACGCCATGGCCAAGCTGGAGCGCGAAGCCCCTTCCGACACCGAAGCACGCCGCCAACTGGTGCAGGTGAAACGTGTGCCGATGCTGTGGGAGGTGGCGCGCGATCGCAACTTCCACCACATCGTGGCACGCGGCGCGGCGCAGGCCTTGGCCGAGCGCGACTACACACTGAAGATCGACGCCGACGGCCTGCGCGCCGGCACCACCTACTGGTACCGCTTCCGCTGCATGGGCACCGTGTCGCCCACGGGTCGCACCCGCACGCTGCCGCGCGGCAGCGTCGAGCAGGTGAAGCTTGCGGTGTTCTCCTGCTCCAACTACCCGGCCGGCTATTTCAACGTCTACGGCGCGGCGGCCAAGCTCGAAGGTGTGGACGCCGCACTGCACCTGGGCGACTACATCTATGAGTACGCAAAGGACGGCTACGCCTCGGCGCTCGCTGAACAACTGGGGCGCGTGAGCGAGCCCACGGATGAGCTGCTCACGCTGGCCGACTACCGCCAGCGCTACGCGCAGTACCGCGAAGACGCCGACCTGCAGGCCGTGCATGCCGCCCTGCCCTTCATCGCCGTGTGGGACGACCACGAAATCGCCAACGACGCCTGGCGCGAAGGCGCCGAAAACCACAACCCCGCCACCGAAGGTGTCTGGGCCGAACGCCGCGCCGCGGCGATGCAGGCGTACCACGAGTGGATGCCCACCCGCCTGCCGGATGCCAAGCGGCCGGAGCGCATCTTTCGCAGCTTCGACTTTGGCGACCTGGTCTCGCTGCACATGCTCGACACCCGCATCATCGGCCGCGACCGCCAGCTTGAGTTGCCGGACTACGTCAGCGCCACCGGCTTCGACGGCGCGCGGTTCGCAGCCGACCTCGCCGACCAGAAACGCCAACTGCTGGGCGGCGAACAAAGCGCCTGGCTCGGCAACCAGATGGCCCGCTCGACGGCCCTCTGGCAGGTGCTCGGCCAGCAAGTGCTGATGGGTCGCATGAACGTGCCCGCGCCGCTGCTGCTCGGCCAGATCACCGTGTCGGGTTACGCCGCACTGGCCGCCAAGGCTCAGGCCAACCCGGCATCGCTCACGCCGCAAGAGATCGCGATTCTTCAGTCGCCGTCGATCCCCTACAACCTCGACGCCTGGGACGGCTACGCCGTGGCGCGCGAAACACTGCTCGGCACCGCACGCAGCCTCGACAAGAACCTCGTTGTGCTCGCAGGCGACACGCACAACGCCTGGGCCAGCGACCTCGCCGACCTGCAAGGCAACGCGGTGGGCGTGGAGTTCGCCACCCCGTCTGTGAGCTCACCGGGCTTCGAAGGCATCTTCCCGAACGAGAACCCGCAGGTTCTGGCCGGCGCACTGCAGCAGCTCATCGGCCCGCTGGTCTACACCGACACCAGCCGGCGCGGCTTCATGCTGATCACGGCCACGCGGCAAGATTTGCAGGCGCAGTGGGCGTATGTCGACACCGTGACCAGCCGCAACTACCAGACCGCACAAGGCCCGACGCTGCACACTCTGCCGGGCGCCAGCGGCCGCCGCATCGTCGGCCCGATGTAAGCAAAAGCTGCAGGAGCGTGCAGCGACAATGCGGCGGTCAACGCCAACCGGATGGGTGGCGTTGACCTTCCATCCGCCACTACCGGAGCCGCACGATGCGCACGCTGATCGCCCTCATGTTGTTCGCCCTGCTTGCTGGCTGTGGAGGCAAGTCTGATGACCCGCCGGTCACGCCCAGCTGCCCCACCGGCGGCTTCAGCAACATCACACCGCTGGCCAGCAACAAGGTGGTGTTCGATTCCGACCGCAATGGCAGCACGCACGAGATCTACGTGATGAATGCCGACGGCAGCAGCGTCGTCCGGTTGACCAACGACACGAGCTACCAGAACTGGTGGCCGCGCATTTCCCCCGATCGCCGCAAGATCCTCTTCTACCGCGCACCGCTCGCCAACCCCGAGAGCTACCAACACGCGAGCCTGTGGGTGATGAATGCCGATGGCACCGGCCTCACCCAGCTGCGTGCGCGGGGCGAAGACGGCTGGACGGCCCAGGGCCACGGCGAGTGGTCGCCCGACGGCAGCAAGATTGCAATGTTCGGCAGCGTCAGCGCGGCACTCGAGATCTTCGTTACCAATGCCTGCGGCAAAAACCCGGTGCAATACACCAACCGTGGAGGCGTGAACACCGACGTGTCGTGGTCGCCCAATGGCCAGCAGCTGCTGTTCAATGGCTGCGCGTCTGCCGCCGCGTGCCTGCCCGCGAATTACGAGATCTATCGGATGGCCGCAACCCCTATGGCCGCTGCCACGCGGATTACCACCGACAGCCGAGCCGACTACGACGCGTACTTCTCACCCGACGGAACCAAGCTGGCCTGGTTGATCAATGTCGACCCCAGCGCGAACGTGATCCCGGGCACGGCCACCGCGTTGGGGCGTTGGGCCATCGGCATGGTGGATGTCAGCGCAGGCTATGTCCTCAGCAATCCCAGATACCTGATCGACGACGGCAACATCAACAGCAAACCCGCCTGGAGCCTGGACAGCCAGACTGTGTACTTCCACCGTATGGTGCCGGCCGACGGCTACCGCTTCCGCGTGTTCAGCATCCAACCCACCAGCACTGGGGGCACCGCCCTCACTGAACTCACGCCGGGCGCCACCGGCAACAGCGAGCACCCGTCCCACTGATCGGGTCACCGGGCTCGCGCCCGGCGTCGACCCCCGCTTTGTTGCTCCACATCAAGTGGTTGCGATGCGCGTGCGCGCAGCATCCGTGCTCGGCCCAGCGCACCTCAAACGCCGCACCCACAACCTGCTGTCCAGGCAGTTCACACCCCGCCGTTGATACCGTTTTTACGCGGG
>JACMKW010000644.1 GCA_014379885.1 Rhizobacter sp. | reverse complement strand
GGGTGAAGAACTACGGCGGCGAGCTGCGCGCCGGTGCCGAGCGCCCCGGCCCCATCCATGCCCGCGTCTGGGTCGATCAAGAACTCAAGAAAAAAATGGGCAAGTGACCGCTGCGGTCTGAGCCCCCTGTTTGCACGTAACCCTAGGAGACATGCCATGAAGAATCTGAGCATCCGATTGCGTGCCTGCGCCATGGCCAGTGCCATGGTGTTGGCACCGGCCCTGGCGAGCGCGCAGGGGGCCAAACCGCAGTACGGCGGTGAACTGAAACTCGGTACGGTGTACGTGGGCATCTCGGCGCTGTCGTGGGACCCGGCCGACTACAACTGGAAGGTCAACCACGACGCCGGCGGCCAATACGAGGTGCTGTGGGCCGGTGACATGTCCAAGTCGGTGAAGAACGGCGGCAAGCACAAGTTCGTGGCCGATGCCTGGTTGCCCACCGATGCCATCCGCGGTGAGCTGGCTGAGAGCTGGGCCTGGAAAGACCCGCTGACCATGGAAGTGAAGCTGCGCAAGGGCATCATGTACCCCGAAAAAGCGGGTGTGATGGCTTCACGCGAGTTCGTGGCAGATGACGTGGTCTACAGCTTCAACCGGCTCGACAAGAGCGCCAAGAAGACCGCCTACTACCTCGACCACATCAGCAAGGCCGAGGTGATCGACAAGCACACGGTGCGCTTCAACTTCAAGGAATACAACGCCGAGTGGGACTACCGCTTCGGCTGGGGCTACTACTCGGCCATCGTGCCGAAAGAAGTGGTCGAAGCAGGCGCCAACAACTGGAAAAACGTCAACGGCACTGGGCCGTACCTGCTGACCGACTTCCAGGCCGGCAACTCCAACACTTACACCAAGAACCCGAAGTACTGGGACACCGAAACCATCGGTGGCCAGAAGTACAAGCTGCCCTTCGTCGAGAAGATCACCTACCGCACCATCAAGGATGAAGCCACACGCTACTCGCTGCTGCGCACGGGCAAGCTCGACGTTCTTGAGGTGATTCGCGCGAGTGAAGTCGAAGACCTGAAGAAGCAGGCTCCCGACCTGAAGTGGTCGCGCACGCTGGCCATGGCCGGCACCTACCTCGCAATGCGCGTGGATACCAAGCCGTTTGACGACATCCGCGTGCGGCAAGCCATGAACATGGCCGTGAACCGCGAAGACATCGTGAAGTCGATCTACAGCGGCCACGCCGAGATCTTCGGCTTCCCGATGCACCCTGACTACGTGGGCTACTTCGAGCCGCTGACCGCCATGCCGAAAGCGGTGCAAGACCTCTACACCTACAACCCGACCAAGGCCAAGCAGCTGCTGGCCGAAGCCGGCTACCCGAATGGCTTCACCTTCAAGGTGCAATACAACGCTGTCAACGGCACGCACGGTGACCTGATCCAGATGCTGGCGGCGTACTACGAAAAGATCGGCGTGAAGATCGAGATCCAGCCGATGGAGTACCCAGCCTTCCTGTCGGCCATGACCACGCGTACCAACGCGCCGGGCTACTTGATGGACAACGGGCACACCAACCCGACCACCACCATCCGCAAGAACTTCGTCAAGGGCCAGGTCTGGAACCCGTCGCAGTGGAACGACCCAGCCTACGAGAAGAAGATGGGCGAGGTGCTGCTGGAGCGTGACGAAGGCAAGCGCCAGATCATGCTCAAGGTGCTGACGCGAGAGATCCTGGAGAAGGCGCCCTACGTGTGGCTGCCCACGCCCTACAACCACGCCGCATGGTGGCCCTGGGTCAAGAACTACAACGGCGAACTGCGCGCAGGCGCTGTACGCCCGTGGCCCATCTATTCGCGTATCTGGATCGACCAGGATTTGAAAAAGAAAATGGGTAAATAGAGATGACAGCCCCTCGTCCGGTGGGTACACCGGCCGATCCCCCAAGGGGATGGCGGGGGCCGGCCCTTCGATACCTCAGGACAGGCTTGGGAGCGGCCCGGCGCTCGGCCCGCTCCGCTCCGTTCACCGCTGCAATGGCAACAGATCGAAAGTAATCAAGTTGAGCGAACCCCTGCTTCAAGTACGCGGATTGACCACGCGCTTTCGCACCGACCGTGGTGAAGTCACCGCGGTCGACAACGTGTCATTCGACGTCGCGCCCGGCGAAACGCTGGCCATCGTGGGCGAATCGGGCTCGGGCAAGAGCGTCACCGCCTTGTCGATCCTGCGGCTGATCCCCAACCCGCCAGGCCGCATTGAAAGCGGCGAGATCCTGTTCGAGGGCAAGGACCTGGTCAAGATCAGCGATGAAGACATTCGCAAGGTGCGCGGCGACCGCATTGCGATGATCTTCCAGGAGCCTATGACCTCGCTGAACCCCACCCTCACGGTGGGCAAGCAGATCGCCGAGCCGATGAACCTGCACCGCGGCACACCGTGGGACAAAGCACTCGAGGCAGCACGCGAGCTGCTGGGCAAGGTGCGCATCCCTGACGCAGCGGCACGTGCCGGCGCCTACCCGCACCAGTATTCAGGTGGCCAGCGCCAGCGCGCCATGATCGCCATGGCCCTGGCCTGCAAGCCCAGGCTCATCATTGCCGACGAACCCACCACCGCACTCGACGTGACGGTGCAGGCGCAAATTCTCGACCTGCTCAAAGAGCTGACGCGCGAGACACAGGCCGCACTCATCCTGATCACCCACGACCTGGGTGTGGTGGCGCGTTATGCCGACCGCGTGGCCGTGATGTACGGCGGGCGCATCGTCGAACAAGCCTCGGCGCGCGACCTGTACGCCCGCCCCAGCCACCCCTACACCCGCGGCCTGCTGGCCTCGGTGCCTCGGCTCGATGGCGACGCCACGCAGCGCCTCGTGCCCATTGAGGGCTCCCCCCCCGACCTGTCGCGCCTGCCTCCAGGCTGCGCGTTTGCCCCACGCTGCCGCTACGCGATTGCGCAGTGCACCGAACAACGCCCCGTGCTGCGCTCGGTCGGCACCAACCACATCATGGCCTGCATACGCGATGTCACTGCCTAACACTGCTTCTTCAGAAACCCTCCTTCGTGTCGATGACCTGAAGGTCCACTTCCCGGTGTTCGCCGGTGCCGTGCTGCGCAAGCAGGTCGGCGCGGTGAAAGCTGTTGATGGTGTGTCGTTCACCCTCAACCGGGGCGAGACGCTCGGCCTGGTGGGCGAGTCGGGCTGCGGCAAGTCGACCACGGGCCTGGCCATCCTGCGCATGCTCGACATCACGAGCGGCCGCATCTTCTTCGAAGGTGACGACATCACTGCGCAAGACAAGCGCACCGGTCGTTTCCGCCGCCGCATGCAGATGGTCTACCAAGACCCGTACGGTTCGCTGAACCCACGCATGACGGTGGCCGACATCGTGAGCGAGCCACTCGACGTCTACAACATCGGCACCCATGCTGAACGCAAGTCACGCGTCGCCGAGCTGCTCAAGACCGTGGGCCTGTTGCCTGACATGGCTGACCGCTACCCGCATGAGTTCTCTGGCGGCCAGCGCCAGCGCATTGCCATCGCCCGCGCACTGGCGCTGGAGCCCAGCCTGATCATCTGCGACGAGCCGGTGTCGGCGCTCGACGTGTCGATCCAGGCACAGGTGGTCAACGTGCTGGTCGAGCTGCAACAGCGCCTCGGCCTGTCATACCTCTTCATCGCACACGACCTGGCGGTGGTG
>JACMKW010000068.1 GCA_014379885.1 Rhizobacter sp. | reverse complement strand
GCATTTCGTTTCACCGGCATGCCGGTCGCGTTCTATGTCGACTGGCTGCGTGTGGCCAGCGAAGAAGCGCTGCACTTCAGCCTGTTGCGCGAGCACCTGCAAAGCCTCGGCCACGACTACGGCGACTTCGACGCCCACGATGGGCTGTGGCTGATGACGCAGCGCACGTCAGCCGATGTCACTGCGCGCATGGCCTTGGTCCCCCGCACGCTGGAGGCACGCGGGCTGGATGCCACACCCCCACTGCAAGCCAAGTTCGCCCGGGCCGGCGACCAGCGCATGGTCGACATCCTCGATGTGATCTTGCGAGACGAGGTGGGCCACGTGGCTATTGGCAACCGTTGGTACCGCTGGTTGTGCGAGCGTGAGGGGCGCGATCCGGTGGCGCACTACGCCGAGCTGGCACTGCGCTTCGAAGCGCCAAAGCTACGCCCGCCCTTCAACTGGCCCGCACGCGAGGCCGCCGGCTTCACGGCCGACGAGATGGCGCGGCTGAACACCGACTGAGCGTACGCACCCAGTGGCTCGCATCTTGCTGAAGCCCCTGCTCCACAGGCTCACGCCACCATTACACTGAGGCCCCTTTCGCGCGGCTCATCTGATGCAGTCGCCTCCACGGCCCCCATTCGAGGATGTCCATGAACACCATTTCCACCCGACGCTTTCTGCAAACCAGCGCCCTGCTGATCACCGGCCTGCTGCTGTCAGCCTGCGGCAAGAAAACCGAAACACCGCCTCCGCCCGCGGCCTCCACCACGGTGGCTTCCGCACCGGCCCCCGCACCCAGCAAGGTGTACGTGGTCGGCACCGACGCCGCCTACGCACCTTTCGAGTCACAAAACGAAAAGGGCGAGATCGTCGGCTTCGACATCGACGTGGTCAAAGCCGTCGCCAAGAAGGCCGGCATCGAGGTCAAGTTCGTCAACACACCTTGGGAAGGCATCTTCAAGACCTTGGATCAGGGCGACCGTGACATGCTGGTTTCGGCCGTCACCATCACTGATGAGCGCAAGCAGAGCAACGACTTCAGCAACCCTTACTTCGACGCGCAGCAGCTGATCGCGGTGAAGGGCAACTCCAAGATCTCGAAGTTCGACGACCTGAAGAAGCTCAAGGTCGGCGTGCAGACCGGCACCACCGGTGACGAAGTGGTCAGCAAGCTGCAAGGCAAGACCAGCACCAACATCAAGCGCTTCGAGTCCACGCCGCTGGCGCTGAAGGAGCTGGAATCCGGCGGCGTTGACGCTGTCGTGGCCGACAACGGCGTGGTCATCAACTACGTCACCAACAACGCCGGCAGCAAATTCAAGACCGTGGCCGACAAGGCCTTCGCACCCGAGCAATACGGCCTGGTGGTGAAGAAGGGCAATGCCGATCTGCTGGGCAAGCTCAACAAGGGCCTGGCCGACGTCAAGGCCGACGGTACCTACGACCAGATCTACGCCAAGTACTTCGGTGCCGCACCTGGCGCCGCAGGCGCACCCGCTTCTGCCGCTTCGAAGTAAGCCGGTTCTGAACCGCTAAGACCCGCCGCGATGGATCTGCGCTGGGAGATCCTGGCCGGCTACGGGCCGCTGTTCGTTGCCGGCCTGTGGATGACCGTCTCGCTGACTGTCGTCGCCATCAGCTCCGGCCTGGTGCTGGGGGTGTTGCTGGGGCTGGTCAGCAGCTCGCGTGACGCACCCCAGCCGCAGTCGG
>JACMKW010000643.1 GCA_014379885.1 Rhizobacter sp. | reverse complement strand
TTGTAAAGAATGCGATCGGCCTGCGCCCGCGTCGCACGCACCGCCGGACCCTTGGAGCCGTTGAGGATGCGGAACTGGATGCCGGCTTCGTCGGTCGCTGCCGCCATCGCACCGCCCAGTGCGTCGATCTCCTTGACCAGGTGGCCCTTGCCGATGCCGCCGATCGACGGGTTGCAGCTCATCTGCCCGAGCGTCTCGATGTTGTGCGTCAACAGCAAGGTGCTGGCGCCCATGCGCGCCGCCGCCAGCGCGGCTTCGGTGCCGGCATGGCCGCCGCCGACGACGATGACGTCGAATTCATGGGGGTACAACATGGGAACTCCGGGGTGGGGGCCGCCGCTCGCGCAGGTCACGTCGAGGGGGCAAGGCGTGAATTTTAGGCCGTGCCCTCTTTCGCGTCACCCGCTGTTCAGCACGACCCCGGCCCGGCGTGGCTTGGGTGCCGAATAATCCACATCCATGAACTGCCGACCCGGCTGCGGCGCCTGCTGCATCGCCCCTTCCATCTCGACACCGATCCCGGGCATGCCGCTCGTCAATGGCATCAGCAAGCCGGCGGGGGTGCGGTGCCTGCAACTCACTGCCGACAACGCCTGCGCCATCTTTGGCCACGCCGATCGGCCCGCAGTGTGTGCCTCGCTGCAACCCGCACCCGAGATGTGTGGCGAAAGCCGCGAGCACGCCATGCACTGGCTCGGTCATATGGAACGCAGCACCGCGCCTTGACCTGGCCACATCGTTCAGACCGGTTCGAGCAGGCCTTGCCATAGCGGAGAGAGCCGGAATTTCTCGGCCTCGGTGAGCCCTTCGCTCAGCAGCAGGCATTCGCGGTGAAACGCACGCATGCGCTGGCGCAACTCACTCTCAGCCAGCTCGAGCTCCAAGCGCTCGGATGGTGCTGCGTCGTTCGGTGAGACACCCCACAAACCCAGCGCATTCCAGGCCACACGCAGCCGGTCGAGCCGGTGCAGCGCATCGGTCACCACGTCGGTGATCTTGGAGGTGCGACGTTGTTCGTTCAGTTCGAGTGCCAGTTGGTGCGCCTCGGCGAGCTGCTGGTCGATATCGGCCAGCTGCGCCGCCAGCGTGGGCGCCACGGGCAGCGACTCGCCGGCAAAGTCTTCCACCGCTTCATGCGCCGCTTCGCAGATGAAGCCTGCCCATTGCGGGTCAAACTCACCAGGCACCACACGCAGCGCAAAGCTGGCACGTGTGAGCGGTGCGTGGGATGCAGTCATGCTGCCCAACGCCACCTCCACCACGGCCAGCACACGGCCGAGCATGGACACCGCCTCGCCACTCAAGCGCGCCGGGTAGCCCGAGCGGTCAAGCCGCTCGTGGTGCTCGGCCACCGCCTGCCCGAGTGCCGCCGGGTAGTCGGTCAAGCCAGTCAACAACATCTGCGCCACCCGCGGGTGCACTATGAGGTGCTTGTGGCCCATGATGTCGAGCGCCTGGGCGTAGTCGAGATACAGCGAGTTGATGTAGACCTCGCCGATGTCGTGCAGCAGGCCACCCAGCATGGCCAGGCGAATGTCGTGGTGGCTGCCTTCACGGCTGGCCACCATGGCGCCGGCCAAGGCCATGCCCGCCACCGCATGGGCCAGCGTGGCAGGCCGTGTGGCCGCCGCCGTGGTGAGCAGCAGTTGCGCCACCGAATGCAACGGGATCTGCTTGAGCTGCGCCACCAGCACCGATGCCCAGGGCCGCACCGAAGGCGCCAGCGGGTTGGTCGACTCGATGAACTCCTGCAAGTCGTGCATCAACGTGAACAGCGTGACACCGCCTTCGGCCTGCAGGCAGATCTCGATCGGCTGTTTCAACCGGCGATCGAGCAGCCGCTGGTGCAATGCGGCCGTCACCGGCTGGTCGCGCGCCCACAGCTTCACACCGCGGTAGTCGACGATGTCTTGCGACGCAATGATGGGATACGACTCGCCGGCCTTGCTCAGCGCAGCGAGCGCATGGGGATTGGGTTCGCTCCCCGGCGATAGGGACAGATGCATCTGATTTTGTAGTTATCGGCCCGCACCGGTGACGGTACGAAGCTCTTGTGCGACATGGCCGTCCTTCAGCACGATCACGCGGCTGGCAGAAGCCATGGTCTCGGGGCGGTGCGCCACGATCACCCGCGTGAGGTCGAGCTGGCGAACGGCCTGGTTGACCAGGCGTTCGCGGTCCACGTCGAGGGCACTGGTGGCCTCGTCGAGGAACAGGATTTTCGGCCGCTTGTAGAGCGCGCGGGCCAGCAGGATGCGCTGCTTCTGCCCGCCGGAAATGC
>JACMKW010000642.1 GCA_014379885.1 Rhizobacter sp. | reverse complement strand
GAACAGAACCAGCTGCTGGCAGCCATGCCTTTTGAAGACTGGCGCTACCTGGAATCCCACCTCGAGTGGGTGGAAATGCCCGCCTTCAGCACGGTGTTTGAAGCCGGCACCAGCCTGCGCCACGTGTACTTTCCGACCACCGCCGTGGTCTCGCTGGTGTCCACCATGATGGACGGAGCCACGGTGGAGGTGGCTGCGGTGGGCAGCGAAGGCATGGTGGGCGTGGACGCCTTCATGGGCAGCAGCAACGTCAACAACGGCACTGCCGCCAGCGGCACAGTGATGGCGCAGAACACGGCTCTGGTGAGCCGTGGCGGGCACGGCTACCGCATGAGCGCACAGGCAGTCGCCCAACAAGCCAGACGCTCACCGCAGGTCATGCATCACTTGTTGAACTACACCCGCACGCTGTTCCTGCACATCTCGCAAACCTCGGCCTGCAACCGCCACCATTCGCTCGACCAGCAGCTCGCGCGCTGGCTGCTGGTGCACCTGGACCGCCAGGGCGACAACGATCTGCACATCACGCAGGAACGCATTGCCAGCATGTTGGGTGTGCGCCGCGAGGGTGTGACGGGAGGTGCACTGCGGCTTCAGAAGGCCGGGGTGATTCGTTATGGCCGGGGTCAGATGTCGGTGGTTGATCGCGCCGGGCTGGAGGCCCACAGCTGCGAATGTCACGGCGTGATCCGCGACGCATACGCCCGTTTGACCAGTGACGCGGTGCTGCAGCCCAAGCCGGCGGCCCATTCACACACGGGTGCACCGCCGTACCAGGCGGCCATGGGCCGCAGCACGTCCGACGTTTGGTCGTCGGCTCAGGCCACGACCTGAGGCTGCAGGAACACGCGGGCCTTGCGCGGCGCCACGACCACCGTGTCGCCCTCCTTGATGCCGAGTTCGCGGAAGCGGTCGGCGGGCAGGTGGGCTTCGATCAGCGTGGGTTTGTCGCCGTTGGCAGGTGACTCCAGCGGCAGCAGTTCAAGGCGGGCGATGGGTCCCACCACGACGGCACGGTCCAGTTTGACGACCATGCCGCTCAAACCCGCTGCGTAGGGCAACACGTCCAGTTCGTGCGGGCGCACGTAGGCGAATGCCTTGGCGTCCTGCGCACCAGCGTGTTCGGGTGAGTGGATCGACGCTGCATTGACCTGACCGTCCAGCCACACCTGGCCTTCATGCGCGCGGCCGTGAAACAGATTCACGTCTCCCAGGAAGCCATACACGAAGGGGCTGGCCGGGCGGTCCCACACCTCTTGCGGCGCACCCACCTGTTCCACATGGCCTTGGTTCATCAGCACCACGCGGTCAGCCACTTCGAGGGCTTCTTCCTGATCGTGCGTGACGAACACGCTGGTCACGTGCAATTCGTCGTGCAGGCGGCGCAACCAGCGGCGCAGTTCCTTGCGCACCTTGGCGTCGAGTGCGCCGAAAGGTTCGTCCAGCAGCAGCACCTTGGGTTCGACCGCCAGTGCCCGCGCAAGTGCGATGCGTTGGCGCTGGCCGCCCGACAACTGGTGCGGGTAGCGGAAGCGAAAGGCCGCACCCAGGCCCACTTCGTCCAGCGCCTGCTCGATGCGCGCCTCGGCGCCCTCGATGCCGTGGATGGCCAGCGGCTCGGCCAGGATGCGGTCGACCGTCTGGCGTGGGTGCAGG
>JACMKW010000067.1 GCA_014379885.1 Rhizobacter sp. | reverse complement strand
TTTTCCCATCACCGTCAACATCGCCACCGGCCTGGCCACGCTGGAGCCCGAGCTTGAAGATGTGCTGCGTGTGCTCGGTGCCAAGCGCTGGGACGTGCTCATCAAGGTCGGCCTGCCGCGCTCCATGCCCTCCTTCTATGGTGCGCGGAAAGTGGCGATCACGCTGGCCTTCGTGGGCACCACCGTGTCTGAGATGACGGCCGCCAACGAAGGCATCGGCTACCTGTTGATCTCGGCCGGCTCGTCGATGCAGATGGGTCTTGCATTCGCCGGCCTGGTGGTGGTGGGTGCGATGGCGATGGCCATGTACGAGTTGTTTGCCGTCATCGAGAAGCGCACCACGGGGTGGGCGCACCGGGGTTCGAACTCGCACTGAACAGGCCCTAGACTCGCCGCACTTCCAAAACCGCACACATTGCCCATGGGCTGGCACGGTCACCTCCAACTCAGCTACCGACACGCCGCGCCGAGAACGATCGTCCACGACGAGCACAACGGCCCGCTGCGCATCTTGCAAAGCCTGTACCCCGAGGGCGATGCCATCTGCCACAACGTGCTGGTTCACCCACCGGGTGGCGTGGTCGGAGGTGACGTGCTGCAGATCAGCGCGAACCTCGCCACCGGCAGCCATGCGCTGATCACCACGCCAGGCGCGACACGCTTCTACCGCAGCGCGGGTGAGCACGCCTTGCAGTCGCTCACCGCCAAGGTGGCCGACCAGGCGCGTCTCGAATGGCTGCCGCTGGAGACCATCCTCTACCGCAACACGCTGGCCGAGAACCGCATGCGTTTCGAGTTGGCGCCGGGTGCCGAGATGATCGGCTGGGACGTACTCGCGCTCGGCCTGCCCGCCAGCAACGAGCGTTTCGACGCTGGCCGCTACACACAACAGATCGAGTTGCCCGGCGTGTGGCTGGAGCGCGGCACGGTCGACGGCGGCGACAGCCGGTTGCTGAATTCGCCGCTCGGCTGGGCGGGTCACAGCGTGCTGGCCACGATGTGGTTTGCGGCGGGAACACAGGTAGCCCCGGCAAGGCGTGATCAATTGCTCGAATCGGCGCGTGAAGCGGCCACCGCCCACGTGCTCAAGGCCACTGCCGGCTGCACCGCACCGCATGCCGAGGTGGTGGTGCTGCGCGCGCTGGCCCACCGGGTGGAACCTGCGATGAACCTGCTGACGCAGGTGTGGCAACGCTGGCGAGCGCTGGCCTGGGAACTGCCCGCCACACCGCCACGCGTGTGGCGCACCTGAGCTGAAAAGCACGGCGAATCCCCGGCTCTTCGGGTGATTGCGGCCACCGCGTCTTCTGACAATCGCAGCGACGATGCCGTCATTCCTGCCTGCGGGGGAATGACGGTGCGCATACCGAGGACAGAACGTGCCGCCACCAGAAAAAATCCGCCTAGGCGACCTGCTCGTTCGCCAGGAGTTGATCACCGCAGAGCAGCTCACCGCCACGCTGGAGCAACAGCGCGCCAGCGGCCGCAAGCTCGGGCGAATCTTGGTGGACAGCGGCATCGTCACCGAAGAGCAGATCTCCGGCGCGCTGGCCCGCCAGCTCAAGATCCCGTACATCAACCTCAAGTCGCAAAGCCCCAATCAGACGCTCGTGAACCTGCTGTCCGAAGCGCAGGCCCGGCGCTTTCGTGCGCTGGTGCTGGAAGACAGCAACGGCTTCCTGCGCGTGGGCATGGCCGACCCGAGCGACCTGTTCGCCTACGACGAACTCACCCGCATCCTGAAGCGCGAGATCGAGCTCGCCGCCGTCACTGAAACGCAGCTGCTGTCCACCATCGACCGTGTGTACCGCCGGACCGGCGAGATCACCGCGCTGTCGCAAGAGCTGACCGCCGAGCTGGCCCAGACCGAGGCCGATTTCGGCAGCCTGCTGGGCACCGAAGCGGCGGTGAAAGACGCGCCGGTCGTCAAGCTCCTGCAAACCCTGTTCGAAGACGCGGCCCAGGTGCGCGCCTCTGACATCCACATCGAGCCACAGCAGCACAAGCTGCATGTGCGCTTTCGCATTGACGGCATGCTGCACCTGCAGACCGAGGCCGACCTGAAAATTGCGCCGGCCCTGGTGCTGCGTTTGAAGCTGATGTCGGGCCTGGACATCTCCGAAAAGCGCCTGCCGCAAGACGGCCGCTTTCACGTCGACATCCGCGGCAACCCGCTCGACGTGCGTATCTCCACCATGCCCACCCAGCACGGCGAATCGGTGGTGATGCGTTTGCTCAACCAGAGCGGTGGCCTGTTGAGCCTGGAGCGCCTGGGCATGCAGCCACGCATGCTCACCAAGGTGCGCGCCGCGCTCAACCGCAACAGCGGCATGATCCTCGTGACCGGCCCGACCGGGAGCGGCAAGACGACCGCCTTGTACGCCTCGCTGGCCGAGATCAATTCGCCTGACCGCAAGATCATCACGGTGGAAGACCCGGTCGAATACCGACTGCCCGGCATCAACCAGGTGCAGGTGCACGACAAGATCGATCTTACGTTCGCCCGCGTGCTGCGCGCGACATTGCGCCAGGACCCCGACGTGATCCTGGTCGGCGAAATGCGCGATCAGGAAACTGTCGAAACCGGACTGCGCGCGGCGATGACCGGGCACCT
>JACMKW010000641.1 GCA_014379885.1 Rhizobacter sp. | reverse complement strand
TTTGGCGTTGTAGGCCTCCTTCAACGTGGCCGAGATGTCGCGCATCACGCCCTGGAATTTTTGCGACATGTGGTTGAGCGCACGGTCGGTGTAGACGACCGAAAATTCGAGCAGGCCTTCGGGGTCGACGTGGGGCAGCAGTCCGGGCATGGGTCTCTCTGGGGCGGTTGTGGCGGGGGCGAGCCAGCTTAGCACTGGCTCCCGGGCTGCGACGATCCCCTGACTTCAGGTGGGCGGGCCCGCCACCGCGCCCAGCACCCACCGCCGCCCCAGACTTCGCCGAGGCCGACCGCCACGCCGCACTCGCCCGCTACAACCAGGTGCTCCACCTCAGCCGCGATGACCTCGCCATGCGCGGGCTGATTCAGGGCATCCTTACTTATTTGCCCGCAGGCTCGAAGCCCAACATCGCCTTGGTTTCGAGGAACTCACCGAAAGCGTGATCGCCCCATTCACGGCCGTTGCCCGACTGCTTGAAGCCACCGAACGGCGCCATGAAATCGACTGCCGCGCTGTTGATGTTGACTTGGCCCGCGCGCAAGCGCGAGGCCACCTTGCGCGCAGCCTCGAGGTCGGTGCCGGACACGTAGGCCGCAAGGCCGTACGGCGTGTCGTTGCCAATGGCAACGGCCTCATCGACGGTGTCGTAGCCGAGGATGGTCAGCACCGGGCCGAAGATCTCTTCGCGCGCCACCATCATCTGGTTGTTGACACCAGCCAGCACGGTCGGCTTGACGTAGTAGCCCTTCTCCAGCCCAGCCGGCTTGCCGGGTCCGCCTGCCACCACGGTGGCGCCTTCCTCGATGCCCTTGTGGATCAGTGTCTGGATCTTGTCCCACTGCGTGGCCGAGATCACCGGGCCTAGCGCGGCACCGCTGTCGGGCGCACCGACGGTGGTGGCTTCAGCGGCGGCCTTGGCAATGACCAGGGCCTCGGCCATGCGTGAATTGGGCACCAGCATGCGGGTCGGGGCGTTGCACGACTGGCCCGAGTTGCCCATCACGCCGCGCACGCCGGCGGTGACGGCCTTCTTGAGGTCGGCGTCTTCCAGAATGATGTTGGGCGACTTGCCGCCCAGCTCCTGGTGCACACGCTTCACCGTGGGCGCAGCGTTGCGAGCCACCTCGATGCCAGCGCGGGTCGAACCGGTGAACGACACCATGTCGACCTCGGGGTGGCTTGAGAGGGCCGCACCCACGGTCGGGCCGTCACCGTTCACGAGGTTGAACACCCCGGCCGGCACGCCGGCCGCGTCGAGGATCTCCGTCCAGATCTGCGCCGAGAAGGGGGCAATCTCCGAAGGCTTGAGCACCATGGTGCAGCCCACCGCAAGCGCTGGCGCCACCTTGCAGGCAATCTGGTTCATCGGCCAGTTCCAGGGGGTGATGAAGGCGCACACCCCAATGGGCTCATGCACGATCAGGGTGGAGCCGCGCTGCTTCTTGAACTCGTAGTTCTTGAGTACGCCGAGCGCCGTCTGCAGGTGACCGATGCCCATTGCGGCCTGCGCTTCGTTGGCCAGCTTCACCGGGGCACCCATTTCTTCGGTGATGGCGGCGGCCATGTCGGCATAACGCTTCTTGTATTCGTCGATGATCTTTTCGAGCAGCGCCACACGCTGGTCGACGCTGGTCTGCGAGTAGCTCTCGAAAGCGGCCCGGGCAGCTTTCACCGCCTTGTCCACGTCGGCCGCGGAGCCCATGGAGATGCGCCCCGCCGATGCCTCGGTGGCGGGGTTGATCACGTCGATGCTCTTGGCCGTGACCGGGTCAACCCAATGGCCGTTGATGTAGAACTTGAGGTAGTTACGCATGGTGTTCGCTCCAGTGAAAAGAAGGGTTCGGGACAATGAAACATCGTATTCGAGGCGGCTCGCGCCGGCTGCCGCGCGCAAACCCCCATGGCAAGCGCCGGATCGTCTCAGCTTGGAGCAACGGCCGGCCTGAGGTCAGCCCACCACTTTCACCAACTGCCCCGGCTTGGGTTCGGCGGCCCCGCCATAAGCGCTGTTCATCAAGCGCAACTGCGCTTCAGCTCGCACCGGCAGTGGCGATGAGCGCGCCAGCTCGGCGAAACCGCCGCGTGGGTAAGCGACGGTCTTCACGCCCCAGGGCTGGGCCGCGCTGCGCTCGGCTGGCGTGAGCGCACGGAACGACGCCTCGGCCTCAGACATCTGCGCGCTCGCACGCTGCAGTGCCGCCGCATCCTTGGCGGCGTACTGCATCAGGAAGTTGCGCCCGCCGGGGCCGGTGGCCACTGTCACGCTCACGGCCTGGTTCTGCCCTTGTTCGTTGCGCACCGAGCCGGTGAAGTGGGTGGCTGTCAGCCCATTGAGCGTGCGCCGCTCGGAGCGGCCGTCGACGGGCTTGACCACGTTGCGGATCACCTCTTCGTGCGTGTTGCCCGCCTTGGGCGGCACCAGCCGCACGATCAGGCCCGCGTCGGCCGCGCCGTTCACCAGCAGAATCGCCTCTTGCGAATTCTTCACCTGCCAGCCGGCCGGCGCGGTGAGCGCAATGCCCAGCGGCTCGTGATAGAAGTTGCGGCCCCGGGTCACGCCCTGTTCGCGGCTTTCGCCGAACGTCATGCCGTCGATGACCTGCAGGTAGCGTGCGCGCCCGTCGTCGCCGTAGTTGCCCTGGTACTTGGTGGCGGTCTGCCTGATGTCGGCCAAACGCTTGTCGTTGCTCGGGTGCGAAGACACCCAACTCGCACCCGACGGCGCGGCCTTGCCCTCGGCCTTGGCGGCATCGGCAGCAAAACGCTCCTGGTTCTTCAGCACCTCGATCACATCGACCATGTTCTGCGGGTTGTACTGGTTGCGCGCCAGGTACTCTGCGCCGAGCTGGTCGGCCTGCGATTCCTGCTCGCGGCTGTACGACGCCACATAACCAGCAGCCGCCGTCTGCGACACCTGGCTCGCCAGGTCGGTAGCGCCCCCCACGCCACCCGCTTCCAGCACGGCGCCCAGCACGGTGGCCGCCAGCACCCCCAGGCCGGCCGACTGCTGGCGCGTGGCACGCTGCGCGCCGTGGCGTGCAGTCACGTGGCCGATCTCATGGCCGATCACGCCCGCCAGCTCGGCCTCGCTGTCGAGGTAAGCCATGATCCCGCGGGTGATGTAGACGTAACCACCCGGCAGCGCAAAGGCGTTGATCTCGGGGCTGTCGAGCACGGTAAAGGTCCAGGTCAGGTTGGCCCGGTGCGACTGTTTGGCAAGCCGCTGCCCCACGCCGTTCACGTAAGCCTGCAAACGCGGGTCGGCATACACGCCGTATTCCTGCAGCACCTGCTGGTGCGCCTTCTGCCCCTGGGCGATCTCGTCTTGTTCACTCATGACGGAGCGTTCAGCCTGGCCGGTGACGGGGTTGACGACCTGCGAACCGCAGGCAGCCAGCATGGCGGCAGAAAGAAAGTAAGGCAGAACGCGGCGCAGGTTCATCGTATGGCTCCAAAGGCTGGCCTGGGCGGCCCGAAACGCAAGCCTAAACCAGCAGAGCACACTGCGCCACCCGACGACAATCAACCCCACTGGCGCTCGTTTATTGAGCCGCTGATCAATGCTGTACCGAATGGGGTGTCCATGCAGACCTGTCCCGCACCCGATGGCTCCTTGCTGCCCGCGCACCACCGCGGCTTTCTGGCCAGGCTGCTGCGCTTGCTGGAAGAAAACGGTTTTCGCGAAAGCAAGATCAGCCCCCTGCTCCCTGGCGTGCTGGCCGAGTTCAACCAACTCTGCGCCAACAATGAAGACTTTTCAGCCTGGTGCAATGAGCTGGGCCTGTGGGTGCGCTGGTACCGGGTGCCGGCCTACTGGCTGACCTTCATCTTCCAGTTGGTGACACAGTCTCGCGGCACCACCTACCACTTCCTGGCCTGCGAGCTTTATGCCGATGCGCAAACGGCTTTTGCCGACGACCTGGCTTTGAACTCGCTGGAAACTGCTTACGTCGGCTACCTCAAGAACGCCACCGCACTGGGCACTGCCTACGCACCCGTCAGGCAAGCGCTGGAGCGCAAGCTGAAGACCCACACCCTCTATTACGCGCAGTGGTCCCGCCCCTTTGCCTACCGGGACTGCAACCCCTGCGCCGACCATCTCTACTTCAACCTGACGCGCTCATGGCTGGAAGACGCCGTGGGCGATCAAGACAAGCCATTCAGCATCAATGACGTTGCAAGCCTGGGCGAGGTCATCGCAGCCTGCAACACCGACGCCCACGTCTACTACCGCATCGTGGCCCGCCGCTTCCTCGGCCTGCTGCACGCGGGCCAGGGCAGGCACGACGAGAGTGCGGAGCAGTTTCGTCTGGCCTGGCAAGACGCCGTCCATCACAGGCTGGACACCGAAATCGGTCACCTGCGCCGCCTGCTCGGCTGCGCCTTGCGCGCGGCCGGCGAGCTCGACGAAGCGCAACACCAGTTCGAGCAAGCCCTGGCCTTCGAGCAGCTGGAGCCATTCTTCGCTTACACGCTTTATTGGCAAGCGCTGTCTGCACGCGAGCTGGGCGACACCATCGTGCGGCAGTCGGGCACGCTGGCGCAGCATCAACCTGAACACCCTGGCGACCATGCCGTGCTGCCAGGTGCGCCAGAGAAGCTGAAATCCGCGTTGAACGCATACCACGACGGGCGCCTGTTCCTGAGCGGCCACATGACCGTCCAATGCCCGTTCCCGCTTGGGCGCGCCGCCAAGCAGCAGATCTTCCGGTCGTTTTCTGCCAACGCCATTCAGGTAGCTGCATTTGCGCAGAGCCCGGCTGGCGTGCTGGCCGAGGTGGAATGGAATGGCCCGCGTGAGGCCACGGAGCTCGTCACCGAACTTGCCGCAGCCCGCAGTGGTGCAGTGAGCGACATTGCGGAATTTCGCCGCAACCGCGCGCTCTACTACCAAACCCTGAACACAGTACCGGCGCGCTTTGAAGACTATCTGTCCCATATCGGTCAGTTCAACAGCGCCCGCAGAGCCTATTTGCAGCAGTCGTCTGCACTCGATCACTCGCTCATCCAGTCTCAGGGCAGTGACAGCATCGTTGAACAAACGCTGAAGCTGCGCCTGCCCGACACGCTGTTCCTGCTGTTTCACCTGGGCACCACGGCGGGCACGCTGGTGCTGCTCGACATGGCTTCGGGTCTGGCGGCCCCCTTCGCGCTGCCCTTCGGCGAAGAGCAGCTGCGCCGCATCCATGATGATTTCGAGAAGCAACAAAAAGCCGCTGGCGATGCCACGGCGAAGAACCGCGCCCTGGAATCGCTGCTGTCGCACTACGCCGAACTGCTGGGCCCCACACTGGAACCCGTGCTTCGGTTTCTGCCAGGCAAGCATCTCAAGATATTCCCGCGCCTGCAGATGAACGCGGTGCCGTTCCATGCCATCCGCCTGCAAGGCAAGTACCTGATCGAACACTGCGCGGCCATCAGCTATGGCCAGACCCTGGGCCTCTTCCTGGAGAACCACGCGGCGCGTGCGGCGCCAGCTCAGCGCGGCGAAGGCCTGCGTTTTGTGATCGGCGGCGAGGTTCCCTGGTACAGCTTGCTGCTGCCACAGCTGCGCCAGACCTTTGGCAATGCGCTGCAAGAAGAAGCCCAGGTGTCATGGCTACAGCTGCTGGCGTCGATGGCAGCACGCCCGGCGCGTGACACAGTCTTCGCCTGCCATGGCCACTTCAACCCCGAGCAGGTGGCAGACAGCGCACTCGATCTGGGCGGCGGCCACGCCGAAGGCCGAGTATCGTTCTCACGCGTCTTCGAGCAGCTTGATCTACGAGGCTGCCGCAGCGTGGTGATGGGCTCGTGCGAGAGCGGCATCGCGCGCGCCGAGATAGCGGCCGAATACATCGGCCTGCCTGCAGCCATGCTGTCGTCGGGCGTGCGCTACGTGATCGGCGCCTTGTGGAAGATCCCGCAGGCGGCAACAGCGGTGTTGGTCGAGCGTTATCTTCAGGCAGTCAACGGCGAATCGGCGAGCGTGTGCGCCGCGTTGTCACAGGTTCAGCGTGACATGATTCGCCTGACCCGCGAGGAGCTCGCCGCGTGGGTGGCCACCAAGTTGCATGGGCACCCCGCACTCGAAGGCGCCTTGAGCGAGGTCGCCAGCATGGACGAACTTCCCTTCGCGAAGCCCTACCAGTGGGCCGGCCTGCACGCCGTCGGCGACGTTTGACTCAGCCCCATTGCCAAGAACACAGGAACCCCTCTGCCATGACCGCCCCCATCGACCCGAATCGCTCACTGGAAGAGTTGCTGCGCGACCTTGAACTCGCTGTCTCCCAGCAAGACCGCGTGCTGGCCATGAGCCTCGAACAAGCCATCTTGCAGCGCCTCTTCATGGCCGGCGTGCAGCGCGACGAAGTTGAACGCCAGACGCGTGCCCTGATGCAGACGCTCGCACAAGCGCCTGCCCCTGCACCCGCGCCAGCACCGGTGCTGGTGAAGCCGCCCGGGCCTGGCGGCTTTTCATTCGACACCGAACTCTCGACAAAGACCCTGGTGCTTTCCAAGGGCAATGGCGTGGTCTACCCCGTCTGGTTCGCCACCAACCGCAAAGCCGATGTCGGGGGCTTCTCCGGCCAGCGTGGTGAAACCGTCACGCATGGACGCGTCGACGTGTTCGTGCCCGACGCTCACAGGTTCGGTGAAACCGGCACCAGCCTGATCAAGCGCCTGGCCCGCTGGGAGTTTCGCGACGACCACCTGCGCGTACAGCAGATCACGCTGCAAGAACGCAATACCTTCTTCGCTGCAATGCGCGAGACGATGCAGCGCACCCGAGACGATGGCGGCGCGCCCGAGGCCTTGATCTTCATCCACGGCTTCAACGTGAGCTTTGAAGAGGCTGCCATTCGCTCAGCGCAGATTGGCGTCGACCTCGGCGTGCTGCCCGGTGCGTCAGGCTTCTTCAGCTGGCCGTCAAAAGGTGACGTCAAAGGCTATCCGGCCGATGAAGCCAGCATCGAAGCGAGCGAACGCGCCATTGCCGATTTCCTGATCGACTTCACCGCCAGTTGCGGTGCGCAAAAGGTGCACCTGATCGCCCACAGCATGGGCAACCGCGGCCTGCTGCGTGCGCTGCAGCGCATTGCCGCCGACGCACAGACCCACGGCAAGGTGAAGTTCGGCCAGATCTTTCTCGCCGCGCCCGATCTCGACCGCGACCTCTTCCTCGATCTTGCCCACCTGTACCCGATGCACTCGGAGCGCACAACGCTGTATGCGTCAGACGCTGACCTGCCGGTGCACCTGTCGTCGAAACTGCACGCCGCACCACGTGCCGGGTACTTCCAGCCCTACACCGTCGCGCCCAAGATCGACACGGTCTGCGTGCCCGACTTTGACCTCGACCTGCTCGGTCACGGTTATTTCGCCCAGGCCGAAGCCCTGCTCTATGACATCGGCGAGCTGTTGCGCACCAACGCTTCACCTCCACGCCAGCGCATCGTGGCCGTCAACGAAGGCGGGCAAGATTTCTGGCGCCTCAAGCGCTGACCGCTCCATCGAAGCGCACGCTGACTCGTAGTCCGCCCAGCGGCGAGTTGGCCAGATTCACCGCTGCACCATGCCGCGCCGCCACGCTCTTCACGATGGCCAGGCCCAGGCCGCTGCCCTCTTCGTCGCCGGCTGCGCGGCGGTAGAAGCGATCAAACACCCGCTCACGCTCGGCGGGCGGGATGCCGGGGCCAGCGTCGTCCACTTGCAAGGTGGGCACACCGGCGTCGTTGAATACACGCAGCTCGACGCGTGAGCCTGTGGGCGAGTAGCGCACTGCGTTGTCGGCCAGGTTGCGCACCAGCACGCTCAGGCCCAGCTTGTCGCCCTGCACGCTGACCGCCTCGTCAGCCAGCAGCACGAATTCGCTGCTGCGCGACAGCGCATAGGGCACCGTGTCGGCCACGGCCTGGCGCACTACTTCGCTCAGATCCAGACGTTCCAGCGCGGCACTCTGCGTACCGGGCTCGCTGCGTGCCAGCGTGAGCAACTGCTCTACGATACGCGCCGCACGGTCGATGCCATCCGACAACATGGCCACCGCACCAGTGCGTGCGACTTCATCCGGCGCACGCCTGAGCGACTCGATTTGCAGCTTGAGCGCGGTGAGCGGCGAACGCAGCTCGTGCGCCGCGTCGGAGAGAAACGCGCGCTGCGTCTCCAGCGTCTGGCCCAGGCGCTGCAGCAGGCCGTTCAGCGCATTCACCAGCGGCGACACATCGTCGGGCAGGCCGTGGTCGGAAAGTGGGCGCAGCAATTCGCCATCGCGCGAACGCACCTCGGCCACCACGCGGCGCAGCGGCGCGAGTGTCATCGCCGCCAACCACCAGGCCATCAGTGCCATCACCGGCGCCAGAAACAGAAGCGGTATGACGCTGCGCAGTGCGGCATTGGCGGCCAGCTGCTGGCGAATGCGCACCGGCTGCGCCACCTGGATCACGCGCCCCGGTGTGGCCACGCTGAAGGTGCGCCAGGTCTGCCCTTCGACCAACACGTCGGCAAAGCCGAGCAGCGCTCGAGTGGGCAAGGCGCGGTGGTTGCGGGTGGCGTAGATGCTGCGGCCGTCGATGGTCCAGATCTGCACCACGAAGTCGAACTGCTCGTCGGCCAGCGCATCGGCCTGGTTGGCGTCGATCTCGCCCTGGTCACGCAGCGAGAGCGCCATCTGGCGCAGCTGGTAGTCGAACAGCCCTTCGGTTTCAGTGAGCACGTTGCGGTACGTGACCGCGCCCATCACCAAGGCGACCAGGGCGAGCATGCCCAGCAGAGCCAGCAACAGTCGCGCTCTGATTGAATTCATGGAGCCCCCACGTGGCTGCGCTCATGCCCCCCGAGGGGGCCAGGTCGAACTTGGGGCGGCCCGGCGTTCGACCTCATGCCGGCACGAAGTAACCCACGCCCCGCATGTTCTGAATGAACTCGGCTCCCAGCTTGCGGCGAATCTGGTGGATGTAGACAGACACGGCATTGCTCTCGATCTCTTCACCCCAGCCATAGAGCTTGTCTTCAAGCTGGGCACGCGACAGCAGCGCCCCGGGGCGAACCATCAACGCTTCGAGCACGGCAAACTCGCGTGCCGACAAGATCACCGGTTGGCCGTCTTGTGTGACCTGGCGGGTGGCGGGGTCGAGCGTCACACCGCGGTGCGACAGCAGCGGCTGCGCGCGACCCCCATGGCGGCGCAGCACCGCCCGCATGCGGGCGTTGAGTTCGTCCAGCTCGAAGGGTTTGACGAGGTAGTCGTCGGCACCGGCGTCGAGGCCGCTCACTCGGTCGCCCAATGCATCACGCGCCGTGAGCACGATCACCGGCGTGGCGTCTTGCCGGCCACGCAGCCAGCGCAGCACACCCAGACCGCCTTCGCCGCTGGGTGCGGCATCCGCCACGCTGGGCAGGCCCAGGTCAAGCAACACCAGGTCGAACCGCTCGCTGCCCAGCGTGGCCTGCGCGGCCGTGGTGTCGCGCACCCAGTCGACGGCATGGCCTTCCAAGCGCAGCATGCTGCGCAGGCTCTCGCCGATCATGCGGTCGTCTTCTACAAGCAGCAGTCGCATTGGGTTGCAGGTTTAAGTGAAAGCGAGTGTCGAGTCGCCCCGCACGCCCCCCCGCTCAGGCTGAGGTATCGAAGCCCCGCTCCGCCTGCGCATGCAAGGGCTTCGATACCTCAGCCTGAGCGGCAATGGCCATGCAGGCGACAAAAAGCATACGGTATCGTGCAAGCCACCCTTTTTTGCTCGGAGCCGCACCATGCCACAAGCCCTGCGCAACACCTTGCTGTCTTTCCGCGACCTGCTGGTCACCGCCGGCCCGTTCATCGTCTTCACGCTTGCGCTGCTGGGTGTGGCCTATTGGGTGCTCGACCCCACGCCGCCCAAACGTGTGGTGCTGGCCACAGGGGTGGACCAGGGGGCATACGCCGAATTCGGCAAGCGGTATGCCGCGCTGCTCAAGCAGCATGGCATCAGCGTCGAGCTGCGGGCCACCGCCGGCGCGGCCGAGAACCTCAAGCTGCTGCATGACGAGAACTCGGGCGTGGACATCGCCTTCGTGCAAGGCGGCGCCAGTGAAAAGGATCGCCCGGTCGATGAAGAAGAAGACACGCTGGTCTCGCTGGGCAGCCTCTTCTACGAGCCGGTGTGGCTCTTCTACCGCGAAGACTCGGCGAAACGCATGCTCAAGAGCGACACGCTCAACAGCCTGGCGCAATTGCCCGGCTGGAAGGTGAACATCGGCGCCCCTGGCAGCGGCGTGCCCAACCTGATGCGCAAGCTGATCGACGCCAACCGCATCGACCCGGCCACGCTCACGCTGCTGCGCGAGCCGCAAACGCCGGCCGTCATGGGCTTCCTCAATGGTGACATCGACGCCGTGGCCTTTGCCTCGGCTCCTGAATCGCTGATGGTGCAGATGCTGTTGCAAACCCCTGGCATCAAGCTTTTCAGCTTTGCGCAGGCCGATGCGTACTCACGCCGCTTTGCCTTCATCAGCCCGGTGACGCTGCCGCGCGGTGTGGTTGACCTGGCCGGCGACCTGCCGCCACAAGACGTGCGCCTGGTTGCCCCCACCGCCACGCTGGTGGCGCGCAAGGACACACACCCCGCGCTGATCCAGCTCTTTGTGCAAGCGGCGCAAACCGTCCACGGCGAAGCCGGTTGGTTCCAGCGCAAGGGAGACTTTCCCAGCGCCAAGAACACCGAGCGCCCGCTCGCCGCCGAAGCGCAGCGCTTCTACACCGCCGGCGTGCCGGTGCTGCAACGCTTTCTGCCGTTCTGGCTGGCCAACCTGGTCGACCGCATGTGGGTGGTGCTGGTGTCCATCGTCGCCATCCTCATCCCCTTGAGCCGCGTGGTGCCGCCGCTCTACCAGTTCCGCATCCGCTCGCGCATCTTCCGCTGGTACAAGCAGCTGCGCGCGGTTGAAGACGGGCAAGGCCAACGGCCCACCGAAGAGCTGATGAAAGAGCTGGCCGAGATCGAACAGAGCGTGGAGCAGATTTCAGTGCCACTGAGTTATGCCGACGAGTTGTATTCGCTGCGCGGCCACATTGGTCTGGTGCGCAGCAAGGTGATGGGGGCAGGGGTGGCGTGAAGAGGTAGGGCTGCTGCAGCCAAGCCGACGTGGCGCTGATGCGCGTGCTAACCCACGCGGTTGGTGTCGGGACGTCGATTTGCCGATGGCCTGGCGTTCATGCTCGATCGTCAGCCCCGGCGGCAATGCAGCGAAATCGTCGCCGCACATGGATCAAGCTCATGCGACGCGGTCTTTCACCGCCCCAACGGCGGCAGCCGATGCATTGCCGTACGCAGTACAGCTATTGCGATCCGTGCAGCTTGCGGCCGCACACGCTCCACAGCACCGGCGAGGGGAACAGGGTATGCGGGTCGTCGAGGCGTGCGAGGTCATCGTCCAACTCAGCCGGCGTG
>JACMKW010000640.1 GCA_014379885.1 Rhizobacter sp. | reverse complement strand
GCCGAAGCCAAGTACAAGGGCCTGGTGATCTGGTCACCTGACGACGTGTTCTCGGCCGGCGCCAACCTCGAAGCGCTGATGCCCGTCTTCATGAAGAGCGGTGCCAAGGGCATTGCCCCGGTCGAGAAGCAGCTGCAAGACACCATGCTGCGAATCCGCTACGCGGCGGTGCCGGTGGTCTCGGCGATTCGCGGCATCGCGCTGGGTGGTGGTGCCGAGCTGGCCGTCTACTCGGCCAAGCGTGTGGCCGCGATGGAAAGCTACATGGGCCTGGTGGAAGTGGGCGTGGGCCTGATCCCTGGCGGTGGTGGTTTGACCTACATCGCACGCCGTGCGGCCGAGATGGCGTCGGCCGCCAATGCGAATGCCGACATCATGAAGTTCGCGACCGAAGGCTTTACCGCCGCGGCGACCGCGAAGGTGGGCACCAGCGCCATCGACAGCCGCAAGATCGGCTACCTGCTGTGGAGCGACGTGATCGTGCCGAACAAGGACGAACTGCTCTACGTGGCCATTCAACAAGCCAAGGGCATGTTCGAAAGCGGCTACCGCGCACCGGCCAAGAGCTTGTTCCCGGTGGCCGGCCGCAACGCCATCGCCACCATCAAGGCGCAGCTTGTGAACATGCGTGACGGTGGCTTCATCAGCGCACATGATTTCTACATCGGCGCGCTGATCGCCGACGTGGTGTGTGGTGGTGACGTCGATGCCGGCTCGCTGGTGACCGAGGAATACCTGATGGCGCTGGAGCGCAAACATTTCTGCGGTCTGCTGGAGCACCCGAAGACTCAGGAACGGGTCATGGGCATGTTGTCGACCGGAAAACCGGTTCGCAACTGAAGCGCGCCTACTCAAAGGAACAAACATCATGAGCAAACAAGTTCAAGACGCGTACATCGTCGCCGCCACCCGCACACCCATCGGCCGCTCGGGCCGGGGTTTCTTTCGCAATACCCGGCCTGACGACTTGTTGGTCGCGGCCATCCTCAGTGCCATGAAGCAGGTGCCGGGCCTCGATCCGGCTGCCATCGAAGACGCCATCATCGGCTGCTCCTTCCCCGAGGGAGAGCAAGGCATGAACATGGCGCGCATCGCCGTGGGCCTGGCCTTCCCCAACCCCATCGGCGGCGTGACCGTCAACCGCTTCTGCGCTTCGGGCGTGACGGCCATCCAGATGGCAGCTGACCGCATTCGCGTGGGCGAAGCCGATGTGCTGATCGCCGGCGGCGCCGAGTCGATGAGCCTGGTGCCCATGGGCGGCAACAAGCCCTCGTTCAACCCCGCGGTGTTCGCCAAGGACGAGAACGTGGGCATCGCCTACGGCATGGGCCTCACGGCCGAGAAGGTAGCAACCCAGTGGAAGGTGAGCCGTGAAGCGCAAGACGCTTTCGCGCTCGAATCGCACCTGCGCGCCTTGAAGGCGCAAGCGGCCGGCGAGTTCAGCGACGAGATCACGCCGATCGACGTGGTGGATCGTTTCCCCAACCTCGCGGATGGCGGACAAGCGGGCGAGCAAGGCTTGAAGACCCGCACTGTCAAGCTCGACGAAGGCCCCCGCCCCGACACCTCGCTCGAAGGCCTGGCCAAGCTGCGCCCGGTGTTTGCAGCCAAGGGCAGCGTCACGGCAGGCAACAGCTCGCAGACCAGTGATGGCGCGGGTGCGCTGATTCTCGCCAGTGAAAAGGCTGTCAAGCAGTTTGGCCTCACGCCGCTGGCGCGCTTCGTGAGCTTTGCTGCGCGCGGTGTGCCGCCCGAGGTGATGGGCATCGGTCCTATCGAAGCCATCCCGGCCGCGCTGCGCTACGCGGGCCTCAAGCATGAAGACATCGGCTGGATCGAGTTGAACGAAGCCTTTGCGGCGCAATCGCTCGCGGTCATCAACACCCTGGGGCTCGACCCGAGCAAGGTCAATCCGATGGGCGGCGCAATTGCACTCGGCCACCCGCTGGGTGCCACCGGTGCCATCCGCGCGGCGACCGTGGTGCATGCGCTGCGCCGCCACAACCTGAAGTACGGCATGGTCACGATGTGCGTGGGCACCGGCCAGGGCGCAGCCGGCATCTTCGAACGCGTTTGATTTGGTGAGCAGCGAGCCGGCCGCCGCTGCGCGGGCTGGCTCTCTTCTGCGGGGGATTGAGATGGCCAGGAGCGCATGGGACATTTCGGCATCTTTCCGCGAGTGCTTCACGCGCACGCTTTGGCCGCGGGTGTCGCAATGGCTTGCATTGCATACTTCCACATGAAGCACATCAGACAGGAGACACCATGACCATCAAGACCGCGCTGTTGAACGGCGTCTACACGATCGAAATTGCGCGCCCCGAAAAGAAGAACGCACTCACCGGCGAGATGTACGTGGCGATGGCCGACGGCCTCACCGCGACCATGGCCGACGGTGCCGTGCGCAGCGTGCTGATCACCGGCCAGCCCGGCATCTTCACCTCGGGCAATGACCTCGAAGACTTCATGAAACGTTCGGGGAGTGTTTCGGTGTCGCCGGCACGGGTGTTCATGAATGCGCTGATCGCCTGCGACAAGCCGGTGATCGCCGCCGTGACCGGTGCGGCCATCGGCATCGGCACCACCATGCTGCTGCATTGCGACTTCGTTTACGTCTCCGATGAAGCACGCCTGGTGATGCCCTTCGTGAGCCTGGGCCTGGTGCCGGAGTTTGCCTCCAGCCACCTGATCCCGCAGCTGATGGGCCAGCGCAAGGCGGCTGAGAAGCTGCTGCTTGGTGACCCCTTCACCGGTGCCGAGGCGGTGGAATGCGGCATCGCCAACGCGGTGTTGCCGGCGGCCGAAGTGGCGCCGCACGCTCGCCGCGTGGCCGAGCGTTTTAACGCGCTGCCGCCGGGCGCCGTGCGCGCCAGCAAGAAGCTGATGCGTGGCACCCTGGCCCCCCAGCTGTTCAAGACCATCGACGGCGAGAACGAAGTGTTCGCCGAGCGCCTGACCAGCCCCGAAGCGAAAGAAGCTTTCAGCGCCTTCTTCCAGAAACGCAAGCCCGATTTCACGCAGTTCAGTTGAGCCGAGTGTCGGGCTGCCCCCAACGCGACGCGCCCCTTGGCGCCAGGCATCGCTTGCGATGACCTGGGGGCACTCATGAGCCCTTGGCTCTTCACGGCCATCAAGATCGTGCTGTTGCCGCTGCTGATCTGGCAAGGGCGGCAGGTACGCCGCAGTGCACTGCGCTTGCCTGAGGCCGAGGGGCCGCGAGAAGGCGTGGCGGGCACCGGCAAGGTCTGCCTGCGCATTCTCATCGTCGGCGATTCGTCGGCAGCGGGGGTGGGCGCCAAGAACCAAACCCAGGCCCTGGCCGGCCGCTTGAGCGAGGCTTTGTCGCAGCGCCTGGGCGGTGCGGTGGTATGGCAGCTCATCGCTCGCAGTGGCGACACCACGCGTGTCTCGCTCACGGCGGTGCGCACCATGCAGTTGCACCCGGCTGACGTGATGGTCACGGCGCTGGGTTTGAACGATGTGATTGCGCAGGTCTCACCGCAGGCCTGGCTCACCTGGCTCGACAAGCTCGACCGCGCTGCTGCGCGGCGCGCTGGCGTGAAGCACATCGTGCACAGCGGCATTCCGCCGATTCATTCGTTCCCGTTGCTGCCCAATCCCTTGCGCTGGGTTCTGGGCAGCGATGCGCAGCGCTTCAACCGTGCGCTAAGCGACTGGGTGCAACGCTGGCCCGAACGCTGGTGGTTGCCGCTGCCCTTCGAGAACGACCTGCCCTCAGACAGCAGTGTGCTGATGGCCGAAGATGGCTTTCATCCCGGCCCGCCGGTGTATGCCCTATGGGCCGAACAACTGGCCGGCATGATCGCCAACGAGATCGTGCCGCGGCTGCCCGCGACCGAGCCCACTCGCCGCAAGCGCGGTGGCGCGCCGGTCACTTGACCACCTTCAAACGCGAGCCGGTCGATGTGCATCGAGCATCAAGGGGTCGGTGCTCTCCATAGTTGGCGATAGCGACTCGCCGCCTTCGTGTTGATGCTGCTCTCCGGGTAGAGGTGCCACCAGCCCGGCGTGCCGCCGACGATGTGGTTGAAGGTGTTCTCGAACATCAGCACGTCGGTGTTGTCCTTGAAGAAGCCGAACATCATCTGGATGAATTCGGCGTTGTCGGCGTAGCCCTTCTGGCGGTCGGGGCCCCACTCGGGCACGCCCAGTTTTTTGCCGTGCTGGCGTGCGTAAGTGGCGGCGTAGCAGATGTCCTGGTTGTTCCAGCAGGTGTCGCGCCAGTTGGTGGTGATGGGGCCGAACATCTTGAAGTCGTAGCGGTTCACGCCGATCACGTCGACGTAAGCGTCGCCCGGGTAGGCCTCCCACACGTTGTTCACCGACCAGTCGGCGCCGGCGCTGCTGGTCACGGTGGAGGCCGAGAACACCCAGGCTACCTTGAGCGTTGAGGTGCTCTTGATCGCTGTGTAGACGTTTCTCCAGCAGCTCTTCCACACATCGAGCCCCACGTTCTTCGGGTGCCACTTGAACCAGGTGCCGTTGAACTCCTGTGCGAGCGAGACGACGGTGTTATTGCCATTGCGCCCGGCCGCTGTGGCGTTGGATGCGAAGGTCTGCCAATGGCCGTTGTACTCACCGCGGGCGCAGGCACGCATGTTGTCGTCGTATTGCGCCTGCGACACGCTGTCGGTGCCGGCCATGGACATGCTCAGCACGGCCACGCCCGGGAAGTTGGCATACATGGGCCAGACCGGGGCTGCGGTCGACCCGTTCAGCGTCGAGTTGAGCCCGGGTGCGGTGAGCCAATCCCATTTGAGCCACAGCAGGTTGATCCAGGCCGAGGTGGAGGTGCGGCCACGCCATGCACCGAACTGGTTATGGAAATTGCGATCCAGGCCGTCGGTGCCGCTGGGCCAGAAAGCAGCGGGGGCTGGGGCCGGCGCGGGTGGGGGCGGCGGCGGTGGCGGTGGCGGTGGTGACCCGGTGTTGTTCACGGTGAAGTTGATGGCGCCAGCGTCGTTCTGGCTCGTGAAGGCTGTGCCGGCCGGGCTGTTCCAGGCGTGTGCCGTCAGCGTCAGGTTGCCGTTTGCAAACCGTCGGGTGTCGAGGCTGGCAGTCGCCGTGCGCAGGTCGGCAGAGACATTGGCGCGGGCCACCATGACGCCAGCGCGGAAGATCTCGACGTTGCGGAAAGCCTGGCCGGTGAGGCGCAGCTGGGCCGTGCCGCTGAGCGTGCTGCCTGCGGCGGGTTGCGACCAGGCGATCGTCACATTGGTTGCGGGCGCAGGCGCTGGTGCAGGCCCGGGCGCCGGCGCTGGTGCCGCTTGTTGCCGCATTTCACAGCGTTTCGTGATTCCGACCAGCGGGTCGCGGCCGAAGAAGGCGTTGGTGCAGGGCACGGTGCCGCTGACATCACGTTCGATCCAGGTGGTTCCAGAGCCATACCGCACATGTTGCGTACCGGTCACCGTGAAGGTGGTCCACTCGTTGGCCACATGGACCCAGGTGTCCGTGATGGCCGCAGCGGTCTCACGCGACGACGCTGCCTCAGGTGCGGTGCCGGGCGTTTCGCTCCCGCCGCAACTTGCCAGCGCGACCGCAGCGAACGCCGCGGACAGGCGTGCCCTTCTGGTGGCGTGTTGCTCCAACGTCGTGGCAAGGGTAGGCAACGTGTGTTTCATGAGAGCTTTCTCGAATCGCGTGGGCCGAGGTGCCGCGTTGGCCGTGGCACCCCGGCGCTTGCCTCAATACAGGGTGCGCCCATCGCCCAGCAGGTCGGCGTGGCAGTCCCTTCTGGCCTTGTCGCAGTTGTTCACGAAGGTGTCCTTGATCGACGGCACCCAGCCGTCAACCCAGTCGGCGTGAGCGGTGATGCCGGCCGGCAGGTTTGGCATGTCGGACGAGAGCTTCCAGTGGAGCGGGTCGTTGGCGTTGCGCACCAGGTAGCGCACGTTCAAGGTGATTTCAGGAATGGCCACGGGATGGGTCGCCGGGCAGCCCGTGCCGTTGCCGTAGGCCATGTGGCTCTTGTGGTCAGGTGAGTCGAGATTGCGGCCGTCCCAGCACTGCGGGAAGAAGACGCGCATCTCGACGTACTGGCCAACGGCGCAGTTCGGAAGCGTAGGGAACGGGCCGCTCACGCCGGTGCAGTTCCAGTTGGAGGTGCGTGTCGATTGCGCATCGCGCTTCATGGCGTCGCCGGCAATCATGCGCAGCCCAGCCGGCCACGAGCTCAGCTGTTCGGGGCGAGGGCCCTGGTAGCCACTTTTGTAGTACCAGATCGGGTCGGTGGGCACGAGTGGTTGCCCGCTGCGCGTGTCGATCAAGGCCGGGATCCAGTAGGCCGACCGGTTGGCCACGCCGCCATGGCAGGTGCTCGCGCCGCTGTTGGCGATCGACTCTGCCGTGGAGTTGGCGTTGACGCCGGTGTTGCCGAAGAAGGCATGCAGGTGCGAGCGCCCGCCTTGGCCGGGGTAGATGAGCGGGTCGTTGAACGCCATGTGCGAGAAATCGCAGATCACGCGGAACGAGCCGGTGCCATCACCAGCGCCCGGTTGCTGGGTCGTGGCTCTCACGCGCATCTCATCGGTGCCCGGCGAACCGAGTGGAATCTTCGCGAGATCGACCGTGGGGCATGAGTCGCCCTGGTAACAAGCGCTCGGTGCGGGCAGCGTGCCCGTCTCCTGAATGTTGGCCACTTCGCAGACCTTGGAGCCGGCGAGGCTCGCACCGCCCGGGAAAAAGTTCGCATTGCACTGGTCTGACGTGAACCCGTTCATGAACGTTTTCGCGACCCACTGGGTGCCGGCACGGATGCGAACCTGGCGCCGCCCTTCGAACCGGCAACCGCTGCCGGTGTACTCGTTGGAGCAGAAGCTCCAGCTGGAGGGTACGTTTGCATTGGGGGTGGGGCGCGCGGTGTTGCTGGGAGCAGGACCCGGTGCTGGTGCCGGAGCCGGGGCTGGTGCTGGGGCTGGTGCCGGAGCGGGAGCGGGAGCGGGAGCGGGAGCCGGAGCAGGCGTTGGTGCCGGAGCAGGTGCAGGCGTGACCAAGGTGCCGACTTCGCATCGCTTCGGCGTGCCCGGGATCGGATCGCCGAAGACACTGTTGCGGCACTGCACCGTGCCGGACATGGTTCTCTCTACCCATTGCGTTCCTGCCCCGTATCGAACGCGTTGTGAGCCGGTCAGCGTGAAGCTCCCCCCCTCGTTGGCTACTCGGGTCCAGGTGTAGGTCGGCGCCGGCGCAGGCGCAGGTGCAGGTGCAGGTGCAGGTGCAGGTGCAGGTGCAGGTGCAGGTGC
>JACMKW010000639.1 GCA_014379885.1 Rhizobacter sp. | reverse complement strand
TGTTGGCCGACAGCCCGCGCCAGCGCAGCGTGCTCGATGAAGCGGCACGCAAGGCCGGCTGGAGCCGACCGCTGCCCGCCGGCCACGCGCGCGGCATTGCGCTCAGTACCGTGCGGGATGTGGTGGCGGCGCATGTGGCCGAGATCTCGCTCGACGACAACGGAGCCTCTCACGTGCACCGCATCGTGGAGGTGATCGACTGCGGCGACGGCGAGCCCAACCCCGCACACGCTCAATGGGCGTCGGCCGGAGCCGCCATGGCCATCGCCAATGCCTCGGCGGCGCTGCAGGCCCGGCTCAGCCTGCAAGGAGCCCAGGCATGACGGCGCCCAAGGGGTTTTCATTCGCCACCATGATGGTGCTGGCCCAACGCCGCCACGCCGCGCGCATGGCTGCACAGGAAGCCACCGCGCCGCAGCAGCGCAGGGAGATGGCATTGCGCTCACCACTTCCGGACTGGGTCAACATTCTTCAGCGATTCGCTCTCCCCAAAGGAAAACATGTGTGACAGCCAACGCACGCCGGTGACTGAGCCACTGAGAACCACCGCCCCATGTCAAACCTGATTGCCTGGCTTCTGTTTCTCCTGGGCGTCGCCCACATCGCTTACGGCTTGGCGAAGTTCAAGGTGCCACTCTCCGAGGTGATGGCGGCTGGTTTCGTTGACCAGTTCAAGGCTTCCGAGCTTCGTCGCACAGCGTTCTGGTTCGTCGCCTTTGGCCCGCTTCTCATGCTGGCCGGCCATGCGGCCATTCATGCCGTGGCCATTGGAGATCTTGGCTTGCTCAAGATCATCGGCGGCTACGCGTTGTTCATTTCGTTGGTGGGTGTGGCGGCGTTCCCCAGGTCGCCCTTCCTGGCGTCGCTCATCGTCTCTCCTTTGCTCATTGCCGCAGGGTTCGGGTGGCTTGCTTGAGCGTGCGTCACAGGAACTTTCAATGAACCATCGTCTTCAATGCCAATGTGGCGCCCTGCACGGGGAGGTCAGTCAAACCCATCGTGCCCTTCGTGGCGTCTGCTATTGCAAAGATTGCAACGCCTATTCACGCCATCTCGGCAAGGAAACGGCGGTACACGATTCGCTGGGGGGAGCTGAGTTTGTTGCCACACAAGCGCAGTACGTCAGCCTTTCGGGCGGCACTCAGCACCTTGCATGCCTTTCACTCTCTGAGAAGGGGCTCCTGCGCTGGTATGCCAAGTGCTGCAATACGCCCGTCGGCAATACCACGAGAAATTGGAAGTTTCCTTATGTCGGGCTCATCCACACTTGCTTGAAGGCTGACCCGGCGTCATATGAGCGCTCGTTTCCTCAGCTGCAAATGCGCGTGAACACGGGCGCTGCCAAACAAGCGCCACCCGGCATGCTGTTCAGTACAGTGACCGCGCTCATGGGTTTCATGCCTCGCGTCCTGGTGAGCGGAGTCAACGGCGCCTACAGACAAACGCCCTTCTTCAGCGTGCCAGCAGGCTCACCCAATGTCGAAGTGGCCGTACTTTCGCAAGCACAGAGGGCCCGTGCCTATGGCTGCGCCTCACATGCCTAGCGATTTCAAGACCGTAAAGCTCGTGGCTCTCCCATTGCACTCGGCGGTCACCCACTTCTACAAGACAGTGAACCTTGCCGACGCGTTTGCGATCCAGCTTCCCGCTGGTGCATCCAAAGATCCAGATGTGTTGGCCCGGTTCATCTTGTCGCACCAGCCATCGTGGGTTGGTGTCCTCACGAAGGTGCGAGACCTGCTGGTCGCGGGCTTTGGCCTCAAGACGGCCAAGCATCTGGCATCGCTGGCCGGCGGCGCCCCGGCTGATCGGGCGGGGATCTTCAAGGTCTACAGCGTGAGCGAGACCGAGATCATTGTGGGAGAGGACGACCGGCACCTCGATTTCAGGGTGTCGGTGTTTTGTGCGCTTGAGTCCGCGCCGCAAGCCAGCCGCCAGCTGGTTGTTTCAACCGTCGTCCAGTGTCACAACCGCCTTGGGCGGGTCTACATTTTTCTCATTGCGCCGTTCCACCGCATGGTCGTCAGGGCGAGCCTTCTTCACGCTGCACGGGTGGGTTGGCCCGCGGCGGCTGCCTCTCATGTCAAACGATGAACGGCACGAAGCGCTTGCTCGTCAACATGTACTCGGCGTAGGCCGCACCGAAGTGCCGCAGGCACTCGGCCTCGTCGCGCAGTGCGGTGATCAAGAGCGCCACGGTGGCCACGCCGGCCAGCGCGGTGCTCGGCCCGGAAATGTCTTTCAACCAGGCGCCCCAAGTGAGGTAGATCAGGGCCGCGTACATCGGGGTGGCGGATGTAGCGAAAGATGCCGCTCGTCACAAGGGCCGAAGTCTTCTCGAAACCCAGCAGCTCCGGCTCGCCACGCTGCGCATCGGGCTTGCCGACGGCCCGCAGCAGCCGCAGGGCTTGAACCACCAACGCGATGGACGCGGCGAGCAGCAGCCACGAGATGATTTGCCGCGGCGAGAACGGGTCGACCGTCCACATCGGGAAATTGAGCAGCACCAGGGCCAGCATGCATTCCCAGGCGATGAAGCGGTAGAAACCGTGCGAGCGCGGGTTGAGCAGGGCGTGCCGCGAGACATAGACGAAGAAGGCGGTGCCGGCCAGGAAGACGAGCGATTCGGTCATGGCAATGAGGTTAACCACACAAAGTGTGAACCACCAAAGAGAAGCGGCCCATGAAAGGGCCGCAGTGTCACATTCACTGCCTGAGGCAGCGCTGTCAGGCGGGTCAGGCCTGGATCACACCACTGCGCATGGCGCGTTCGGCACCTGCGGCGCCATACACCGAGCCAGTGCGTTCGCGCGGCATCAGCACATCAATGGCGCGGTCAAGCGCAGCCGTAGCACGTGCCAGCGATTCGCGTTGCGAAGCCACCAGGCCGCCGGCGAGCTTGAGCCGCTCGCGCAAGGGTGGCGGCACCGGGCCGTTGCGGGCGGCGTGTGTGAAGTGGTCGACCGCACGCGCCAGGGCGCGGTGCAGTTCGGTGGCGTGGTGATCGATGGCCACGCTGTCGTTGGCGCGCAGCGATTCACCCAGCGAAACGAGCTGGGTTTCCACCTCGGCGAGCGTGGATTCGAGTTCGGGGCTGGCCGTGACGGGGGCTGGCGTGTTCATGGTCAGGGTCACCCAAGGTGAGCTTCGTGGCATCGAGCCAATGTGTTTCAGTGTTGGGCCTTGCCAAGCACTTCATGTGCATTGGCGATCAGGCGGTCAGCGATCTTCTCGGCGTTGATCTCGAACTTGCCGTCGCTGATGGCTTGCGCAATGCGCGCCACCTTGTCGGCGTCGAACTCCGAGTTGGCGCCACCCGACAACAGCGAGGCCGCCGTGTTGGACAGTTCCACCTTGGCGCTCGGGTCGCTGGTGTGGGCAGCGGCCTCTTGCGTCTTGGCGGTTTCGCCAGGCTGTGTGCGCGCCGGGCCAACGGGGCCAACGCCTGAGGGTTTATCTGTGGGGTTGCCGATTTTCATCATGTGCTCCTTGGGCCGGTACTGAGCCCAAACCTTTCAACATGGACGGTGTATCGGCCCGTCCGGCGCTGGACTTTAGAGATTTCTTGCGAATTGTGAGCGCGGGGTCCAAATTTCACAATGCGATCTCCAACTGGCGTTCTGCCACAGGCATACCCGACACCGTGCGCCCACTCTCGGTGCGCACGCGAGCCGGCTGCCCCTCCATCCCGGCGGTGACGGCTTCACCCGCCCCGGCCACCGCAAAACCTTGGCCCGCCACGCGAATCTGCACTCTGTCGCCAGCGGCAAACCACTGGCGTGCCTTCAGGCCGTTCTGGCGCAGGCCCTGGCCGGGCGCCAGCGGCTTGGCCAGGGTTCGGCCGAGCAGCACGGCGCCATCAGTG
Organism: Rhizobacter sp.; assembly: GCA_014379885.1. The sequence goes on along the minus strand of JACMKW010000639.1, from coordinate 787 downwards.
ATGGGCGGGTTGTTCATGTCTTCGGTCAAGTTGACCTCGGCTTGACGGAAATCGGCTGCGGCGAGCACATGGCCAGCAGGCAAGGCAGCGGTTGAGACCAGTGCGTTGCCGAAGACATTCACCGTCACCGGCATGTAAACGTTCCAGGGTGTGACGCCTTTCACACATCGCAGGCCCACGCGCGTCTTGCCCCACAGGCGCGCGCCACCGGGCAGGTAGGTGTGGATCTGTTCGCAGGGCGTGAGGCGCAGGCGGGCGTCGAGCCGGCCGGGTAGCACTTCGACACGCGGCATGCCGGCGGCGGCCACTTGGGCCATCACAAAACGGCGCACCTGTTCTATCAGTGGATCGGGCTGCGCATGGGCGTTGCTCGCCAAGGCACACAACCAGGCGAGGAGCATGAAACGCAGCAAGGGCAGGGTCTTTTCCACGCTGCCACTTTAGAGGGGAGGCCGCCAGGCCAGGCACGGAATTGACGCAGAAAGGGGCTGCTATTCCCGCTTATGTTTTGAAACCCGCTGTCCACAATGCTTTCACATCACCCCATGGGTTTTTGCCAGGGAACGCAACATGTTGGACAAGCTCACCAGTACGCTCGACTTCCACGGCCAGGCCTTGAGCCTGCGCTCGGAACGGCAGCGCCTGATCGCCAGCAACATTGCCAATGCCGACACGCCGGGCTACGTGGCGCGTGACATGGATTTCACGGCCGCCTTGCGCCAGGCCACCGGCCAGATGCAAGGGGCACCCGCACTGGCCGCCAGCCAGCCGGGCCACATCGGCGGCG
>JACMKW010000638.1 GCA_014379885.1 Rhizobacter sp. | reverse complement strand
TGGTTTCGCCGATCAGCGTCACACCATGCTTGACCACCGTCTTGTTGGCTTCCGTCAGCGGGCAGTTGCCGCCTTGTGCTGCCGCCAGGTCGACGATCACCGAGCCCGGCTTCATGGCCTTGACCATCTCTTCAGTCACCAGCACCGGTGCGGCCCGGCCCGGGATCAGCGCGGTGGTGATCACGATGTCGGCGGCGGCCACACGCTTGGCCACTTCGACCTTCTGGCGGTCCAGCCAGCTTTGCGGCATCGGCTTGGCATAACCCCCGACGCCCACGGCAGCTTCCTTCTCTTCGGCGGTGTCGTACGAGACGTCGATGAATTTCGCACCCAGCGACTCGACCTGTTCCTTCACCGAAGGCCGCACGTCGCTGGCCTCGATGACGGCGCCCAGGCGCTTGGCTGTCGCAATGGCCTGCAAGCCGGCCACGCCCACACCGAGGATGACGACTCGGGCGGCTTTCACCGTACCGGCAGCCGTCATCAGCATCGGGAAGAAGCGCTGGTACGTGGTCGCAGCGATCATCACCGCCTTGTAGCCGGCGATGTTCGCTTGCGAACTCAACACGTCCATGCTCTGAGCCCGCGTGGTGCGCGGCGCCGCTTCGAGCGCAAAGCTCGTGATGCCGGCGCCCGCCAGGCGCACCAGGTTGTCGCGGTCGAAGGGGTTGAGCATGCCCACCAGCGCGGCGCCCTTGTTCATCAGGCTCAGCTCAGAGTCGAGCGGCGATCGCACCTTGAGCACCAGGTCGGCTGCAAATGCGCCCGCCTGGTCGGTGATCTCGGCACCGGCGGCCACGTAGGCTGCGTCGGTGACGCTTGCGGGCACACCGGCCCCCGACTGGATGCGCAGGGTGTGACCCTGGGTTTTGAGCTTCTTGGCCGTTTCGGGCGTGACGGCTACCCGCGTCTCACCGGCCACCGTCTCGAGCGGTACCCCAATCAACATGAATCTGACTCCTCAGTCACCGGCACGCGTTGAACTTGCACCGAGCTTTACAAAAACACGCGAGCGTAACGCATCGCGCTCGCTTCGTCGCCTCTCACCGTGTCACCCACCGGACAGCCCGCTACCATCCCGGGCCATGGCAGAACGTTGGAAACCCAGTGTCACCGTGGCCGCCATCATCGAGCAGCTGACCGACGGCGTGAGCCGTTTTCTGTTGGTGGAAGAAGACACTGCCGAAGGCCTGAAGCTCAACAACCCGGCGGGCCACCTGGAGCCCGGTGAATCGCCCGAGCAAGGCGTGCAGCGTGAAACGCTGGAAGAAACCGCCTGCATTTTTACGCCGCACAGCGTGGTCGGTGTCTACCTGTCCCGCTTTCAGCGACCGGCCAATGGCGAGGACGTGACCTACCTGCGCATTGCCTATGCCGGCAGCGCGGGTGAGCCCGACCCCACGCGCGCGCTCGACCAAGGCATCGTGCGCACGCTGTGGATGACGCTGCCCGAGCTGCGCGCCAGCCGCGAGCGGCACCGCAGCGGCTTGTTGCTCACCTGCATCGAGGATTACCTGGCCGGCAAGCGCTACCCGCTGTCGCTGGTGACGGCCGACCCCACGCTGTACGCGCCGGAGATCAAACGCTGAGGTGAGCCGCTGCGCGAGCACTTTCGCCGCAGAGCCCGTCGAATGTGCATGCCTCAGCAACAATGCGGCGACCCTCGCACAGTGCGAGGCTTGCTAAGCTGGCTCGCATGAAAGTTTCGGAACTCGCACAGCGCACCGGCGTCTCGGTTCATCGGCTGCGCCGCTATGAAGCGCAAGGCCTGATCCTTGCCGAGCGCAGCGGCTCGGGCTACCGCGAGTTCGGCGAGCGCACGCTGCGCGAAGTGATCTTCATTTCGATGAGCCGCGACCTCGGCTTTTCGCTCACGCAGATTGCCGACACGCTGCCACGCTACCGCGCCGGCACGCTCACCCTCGACGAGATGGTGCTGCACATGCACGAGCGCATCGCCGAAGTCGATGGGCAAATCGCCGAGCAGCGTGCGCTGCGCAAGAAGCTGGTGTCGCACATCGCCTGGTTGCAAAAGCGCAAACCCGTCACTCCGGTCAGCCCCTGGCCTCGCTCACGAAAGGCACGTACATGACCCTCTCCATGCCCGAACAAGTGCGCGCAGCGGTGCTGGCCATGCCGATGGCGCAAACGTTGAAGCTCAGCTTCCGCCGCATCGAACCCGGCGAAGTGGAGTTGGAGATCCCGCTGCAAGAGGCCTGGTGTTTCAAGCCGGGCCAATTGCAGGCCACCGCGGTGTTCGCCGCGGCCGACTTTGCCGCCGTGGCGGCGGCCGGCACGCTGCTGCCGGTTGGCTTCATCAACGCCACGGTCGATGCCTCGCTGAAGCTGGTGGCGCCTGCGCGCGGCAGCCACTTGGTGGCACGCGGCCGGGTCGTGAGCGCTTCGCGCCTGCTCACGGTCTGTGCGGCCGATGTGTATGTGGTGCACGAAGGCCGAGAAACGTTGTGCGCCACCCTGCTCGGCACGGCACGCAACATTGAGATGGCGGTGGCCGCATGATGCCCGCCGGCTATGAGCGGCACACACGCCGCAGCCCGCTCACCGACCCGTGGGAGCCGCTCTTCGCGCGCGAAGCACCCGATGCCGTGCACCTCGCACTGGAGGTGCGTGAAGCGCATTGCAACGCGCGCGGCTTCGCGCACGGCGGGCTCATCTCGTCGCTGGCCGACAACGCGATGGGCTTGTCGATCGTGCGCCAGGCCCGCGAACGCGAGGGCAGCGAGAACGCCAGCGCCGTAACGGTGGCGCTGACGCTCGATTTCATTGACGCCGCCCAAGTGGGAGAGGTGATCGAGTTCCAGCCCACCGTGCTAAAGGTGGGCCGCACGCTGGCGTTCGCTGACTGCCGCGTGGTGTGCGGCGACCGATTGATCGCCCGCGGCAGTGCGAGTTTCCGGATGGTGTGATGCGTCCGCTCTAAAAGTTCAACCCGCAGCGACCATCTCCTGCGAGCGCCGCCAGTGCACGATCTCGGCGATCGTCAGCGTCGGCAAGCCATGCAATAACGCAAAGCGATCGACCTGCTCACCACGTGCCATGCTGCCGTCGGGGTTCATCAGCTCGCACAGCACGGCCGCCGGCTTGAGGCCGGCGAGAACCATCAGGTCGACCGACCCTTCGGTGTGGCCCGGCCGCTCCAGCACGCCACCCGGCTGCGCGCGCAGCGGGAACACGTGGCCGGGGCTCACCAGATCGTCGGGCTGCGCGCCATCCGCAATCGCGGCCTGGATGGTGGTCACACGGTCGGCCGCACTCACCCCCGTGGCTACGCCATGGCGTGCCTCGATCGACACCGTGAAGGCCGTGCCATAGCGGCTTTCGTTGCGCGACACCATGGGCGGCAATTGCAATCGCTTCAAGGCATCGTCGGGCAGGCACAGGCAGACGATGCCGCTGCCCTCTCGTATCAACAAGGCCATGGTTTCGGCGGTGATGCGCTCGGCGGCCACGATGAGGTCAGCTTCGTTCTCTCGGTCGTCATCGTCGAACAAGAGAATGGGCCGGCCTTGGTACAGCGCGCGCAGCGCCGCTCGCAGGCGAGAGGGGAAAGCATTGAAAGTGGGTTGGTGAGACATTGAAACGCTCCTCGCAAAACAGTGGCGAAAAACATTTCAGGGCGCGCAAACGCACGAACGAGCGACAAGCCACCCACGCCGGGGGATTGGTCGCGCGCCCATGCATCAGCACATCTTCTTTCATCCGGACTGTGACGCCGCTGTGAGCGAACCCGCAGCAACGCAAAACCGTCGGCCCTGGCATTGCACCAGGTCTGCTGACCCTTGTCCTGAGAAGAACAAGGCGCTCGCGGGCTCGCGGCTTCGTGT
>JACMKW010000637.1 GCA_014379885.1 Rhizobacter sp. | reverse complement strand
TCACCAACGATCGGGCAGCGCTGCAGGCGCGTCGGGTTCTGGGCGCGGCACATCGCACAACGCCAACCCCGCAGCCCAGGCCGACGCGGAGCTGATGACACTCCTGCGGCGCCTGACCTTCCTGGCCACGCGGCCGGCCGACCTGGGCGGGCCCACTGTGCCCGTGGGCCTGGGTCGTGCCATGAGCGGCGTCAGCGGTGCGGGTTCACTGGGCACTGCCAGCGGTGGAGGCGGTTACGGCGACGTGGCTTCGGGCCTGATGGCCGCCAACCTGATCCGCACCCACCGCGAAGAACTGCGCCAGGCCTCCACCGGCACGCTCGATCACATGGTGATCGACGTGGTGGGCAGTCTGTTCGACCAGATCTTGTCCGACCCGCGCGTGCCGCCGCAGATGGCTCGCCAGATCGCGCGCCTGCAGCTACCTGTGCTGCGCGTGGCGCTGGTCGACAACACCTTCTTCTCGTCGCGCAAGCACCCGGTGCGGCGCTTCGTCAACCGCATTGCCTCACTGGCGGTCGCGTTCGAAGACTTCGACGACGGCCCCGGCAAGCTGTTCATGGCCCGCGTGCGCGATCTGGTGCAAGAAATTGTCGAAGGCGATTTCGACCAGATGGATGTCTACACATCCAAGCTCAACGCACTGGAAGGCTTCATCGCGCAGCAGGCCAAGACCGAAGTGGAGGCCAATGCCTCGGCCGTGTCGGTGGTCGACAGCAAAGAATCTGACCTGCGCATCCAGCAGCGCTACATGCTGCAGCTGCGCTCTGCGCTCACACCGCTGTCGCTGCAAGACTATCTGCGAGATTTCCTCGCGCAGGTGTGGAGCCAGGCGCTCGCGCTGGGCACCCGCCGCGAAGGCCCGCAATCGGAGCTGGTGCAACGCCTGAAGCGCGCCGGCCGCGACCTGGTGATGAGCGTGCAGCCCAAGGGCTCGCCGGCCATGCGCAAAAAGTTCTTGATGCAGCTGCCGCCGCTGATGAAGGACTTGAACGAGGGCATGAAGCTCGTCGGCTGGCCCGACGCCGCGCAGAAGGAGTTCTTCAGCAAGCTACTGCCCGCACACGCCGAGTCGCTCAAGGGCCACCCGCTGACCGAGCTCGAATACAACCTGCTCGCCAAGCAACTCGAAACCGTCTTCAACACTCCCGTGCCCGAGCCCGACGCGCTGCTGCGCGACGTGCCCATGACGAGCACCGGCGTGGCCGCGCTGGAGCCGCAGTTCTCTGACACCGAAGCCAAGCAGATTGGCCTGGTCGACGAAAGCTCGGTCGACTGGGCGAGCAATGTCGACATCGACCTCACCAGCGGTGAACCCGAACCCGAACCGGTGCGCAGTGGCGGCCCTGACACAACGCCGGTCGATCTCGACCTCAATCTCCCCTCGGGGATCGACATCAACCTCGACCTCTCGCCCAGCGAGCCCGCCGAGCCGTCACAGGGCGTGCATCTCATGGACCATGTGCGCCTGGGATTCGCCTACCAGATGCACTTGAACGACCAATGGCAGAAGGTGCGCCTGAGCTATGTGAGCCCGGGGCGCGCGTTCTTCGTGTTCACACGCGGCAAGCGCCACCACGAAACTGTGTCGCTCACGGCGCGCATGCTGTCACGCATGTGCGAGACCGGGCGCTTCAAGGCCTTCGAGAGCTCCTACTTGATCGAACGCGCCACGGCTCGTGCGCGCAAGCAGCTGGCGGCGCTCACCGCCCACAGCAAGGAGGGTTTCGCCCACATTCGGCGCGCCATGCGCAGCGCGGCGATGAGGCTGGATGCATCGGCGCGGCCGGTGCCGGCGATGTCGAACGCGGTGCCATGGTCGGGGCTGGTGCGCACAAAGGGCAGGCCCAGGGTCACGTTCACGCCCTGCTCCACCCCCAGGTACTTCACGGGGATCAGCCCGTGGTCATGCGTCATCGCCACCACCAGATCGAATTCTCCTGGGTGCTCGGGCTTGTGGCGTGCACGCATGAACACCGTGTCGGGCGCATACGGCCCGCTGGCGGCAATGCCTTCGGCGCGCGCGGCCTCGATGGCCGGGCCGATGATGCGCAGCTCCTCGTCACCAAACAGGCCCCCCTCGCCTGCATGCGGGTTCAACCCAGCCACCGCAATGCGCGGCGACACCAGACCGAACGAGCGCGCGGCATGGTCGGCAATGCGCAGCGTCTCCAACACCGCCTCAAATGTCACCGCGTCAATCGCGCGGCGCAGCGACATGTGGATCGTCACCAGCACCGTACGCAATTCGTCGTTGGCCAACATCATGCGCACCGGCGGCATGGGCTGGCCGGGTTCAGTGGCCAGGGCCTGCAGCATCTCGGTGTGGCCCGGGTAGCTCACGCCGGCTGCCGCGAGGGCTTCCTTGTGAATGGGCGCGGTGACGATGGCACTCGCCTCACCCGCGCGCACCAGGTGCACGGCCTGCTGGATGCAAGCTGCAGCGGCGGCACCGGCGCGTGCATCCACGTTACCAACTGGCGCCTGAGACAGGTCGGCGGGCAGGCCGCTTGCCTGAAGCAAGGGCACGCAGTTGGGTGGACAGTCCACTGCGTCTTTCGCGCTATGAAGCACTGCGAGTGCGGTGCCCCGCCGAGTCAACGCCAAGGCACGCCGCATCACACCCGCATCCCCCAGCACAACAGCACCGCGTGCGTCACCCGATGCAAATGCCTTGGCAATGATCTCGGGCCCGATTCCGCAGGCATCGCCCATGGTGATGACGATGGGGGCTTTCATCGATGCACCCTGCGCACTTCGTGCGATCCCGCCAAGCGGGAATGAGCACCTTCGGGCGGCCGGGCGGTGCTCATGCGGGGTTGTCGATCTCGATGAACTGGTGGTCGAGCCCAAACTTTTTTGCCAGGTGCACGGCCAGCGCCGGTGCGCCATAACGCTCGCTGGCGTGGTGCCCACAGGCGAAGAAAGCCACGCCCGTTTCACGCGCCAGGTGCGCTTGCGGCTCGGAGATTTCACCGGTGATGAACACATCAGCACCTGCCGCGATGGCGTCTTCGAAGTAGCCTTGAGCTCCGCCGGTGCACCAAGCCACCCGTTTGATCGAGCGGCCATCGCGGCCCTCGACCATCACCGGCGTACGCCCCAGGCTCTTGCCCAGCAAAGTGCTCAACGCAGTCGCCGTGAGTGGCTGACTCGGTACGCCGATGAAACCCAGATCCTGCTCGCCGAAACGCCCATCGGGCGTGAAGCCGAGCCTGGTGCCGAATTGCGCGTTGTTGCCGAACTCGGCATGCGCGTCGAGCGGCAGGTGGTAGGCGAAGAGGTTGATGCCATGGGCCATCAACAACTCGACGCGCGCCTTGAGCCAACCGGTCAGGCGCCCGTCGTGCCCCTTCCAGAACAGGCCGTGGTGCACCAGCAGTGCATCGGCCTTTTGCTCAATGGCAGCTTCGATCAATGCACGGCTGGCGGTGACGCCGGAGACGAGCCGCTGCACCTCGGGTTTGCCTTCAACCTGCAAACCGTTCGGCCCATAATCGCGGAACTTCCCCACCTCCAGCAGCGTGCTCAGGTACGACTCGAGTTCAGTGCGTGGGGTCATGAAACAGGATCTCGTTGATGCGCAAGACGTGGCTCATTTTCTCCCAAGCCGTCACCGTGGCCTTGGCTTTGTTGTTCGTGGTGGCCACGCTCAAGCCCGAGTGGCTCGGCCGCGGCGGTGGCGGTGCGGTGTTGCCCCAAGTGGTTTCGATCAATCAAGCGCCTGTTGTGCAAACGGTGGGGCTGCCACCCTCGGGAGGTGTGGTCAGCTACAGCAGCGCCGCGCGCCGCGCCACACCGGCGGTGGTGAGCATCACTGCCAGCAAGGCTCCCCAACGCAGCCCGCATGGCGATGACCCCTGGTTCAAGTTTTTCTTCGGTGAGCAGGCGCAAGGCCAGCAACGCCAGCCGCAAGTGGGCCTGGGCTCGGGCGTGATCGTGTCGGCCGAGGGTTACCTGCTGACCAACAACCACGTGATCGAAGGCGCCGACGACATCGAGGTGCAACTGCCCGATGGCCGCCAGGCCCGTGCCAAGGTGGTGGGCGCCGACCCCGAAACCGACGTGGCCGTGCTCAAGATCGCGCTCGACAAATTGCCCGTCATCACCTTCGGCAGCGTCGACAGCGCACAAGTGGGCGACGTGGTGCTGGCCATCGGCAACCCGTTCGGCGTGGGCCAGACAGTCACCTCTGGCATCGTGAGCGCGCTCGGGCGCAACCAGCTGGGCATCAACACCTTCGAGAACTTCATCCAGACCGATGCCGCCATCAACCCCGGCAACTCCGGCGGCGCACTGGTTGACGCGAGCGGCAACCTGCTCGGCATCAACACCGCCATCTATTCGCGCAGCGGCGGCAGCCTGGGCATCGGTTTTGCCATTCCGGCGAACACCGCCCGCCTGGTGATGGAAGGCCTGATTCGCGACGGCCACGTCACCCGGGGCTGGATCGGCATCGAGCCACGCGACCTCACACCCGAGATCGCCGAGACCTTCAACCTGCCCATCAAACAAGGCGTGCTGATCACCGGTGTGCTGCAAAACGGGCCCGCCAGCGCCGGTGGCCTGCGACCGGGAGACGTGGTGGTGAAAGTGGCTGACACACCGGTGGTGAACACCGTGCAGCTGCTCGCTGCCGTGGCCGCGTTGAAGCCGCAGAAGCCGGCGGTGATCGGCATTCAGCGTGGAGAGAAGGCGATGGAGCTGAAAGTGGTTGTCGCACAGCGCCCGAAAACTCAGCCACGCCGAGAGCAGTAGCTTGCGCAGCTAAGCGAGCGCAGCGACGCGCCCCTCAAGCAACGCCCGCGGAACCGGCTTTGCCGGGCCGCCAGGCGGCGCAGCTTGGGGGACTGAGCCCGGACATGAACAGTCCATTGGACTGTCCGTGCCTGGCGATGGGCTGGCCACTGGCCCAGCGCGGCCTGCAAGGCGGCAGCGAAGCGACTGGGGGGCCCTATTCCTTAGGGGCCTGGGTGTGCTTGATGAAAATCACGGCGGCCCAGATGCCTACCTCGTACAGGATGCACATCGGGATCGCCAAGGCGAGTTGCGACACCACATCAGGCGGCGTGAGCACCGCAGCGATGATGAAGGCGATGACCACGAAGTAGGAGCGAAACGCCTTGAGCTTCTCGATGGTCACCAGGCCCATGCGCGCCAGCACCACCACCACGATCGGCACCTCGAATGCCGCACCGAAAGCGATGAACATGGTCAGCACGAAGCTGAGGTACGCCTCGATGTCCGGCTGCGCCGCGATGCTCTTGGGGGCAAAGCTCTGGATGAACGCGAAGACCTTGCCGAAGACGAAGAAGTAGCAGAAAGCCACGCCGCCGAAGAACAGCAAGGTGCTCGAAACGACAAGCGGCAAAACCAACTTCTTCTCGTGCGTGTACAGCCCCGGCGCCACGAAGGCCCAGACCTGATAGAGAACCACCGGCAATGCAAGAAGAAATGCCGCCATCAGCAAGATCTTCATCGGCACCAAAAACGGTGAGATGACGTTGGTGGCGATGAGCTTGCCACCCGCCGGCATGCTGGCCACCAAGGGTTGCGCCAGCAGGTCATAGAGCTCGGCTGGGCCGGGCCAGATGGCGAGAGCCGCACCGCAAACGGCAATGGCGATGACTGCACGGACCAGCCGGTCTCGCAATTCGATCAGATGGGTGACGAAAGGCTGCTCGGTGCCCCCCAGCTCATCGGGCTTGGAGTCTGAGGAGCTCATGCAGAGGATCCGGGGCGTGCGGGGCGAAAGCGAGCCACACGGGCCGCGCCCGACTGCGCCTTGCCGCGCACGCCGTGGCGTTGTTTGTACCAGTGGGGCATGGCACCTCGCTTGAGGCGCCAATTCTTCTTGGGGGGTTTGTAGCTGGGTGACGGCAGCAGGCCTTCGTGCAGACCACCGCCGTAGGGCGGGTCGGCATCGGCCCAGGCGTTGTCGAGCGCGGCGGTGGTCTGGTGAATTTCGTCGGAGACCGACTTCTCGACGTCTTTGGCCGCGTCTTCAAACTGGCCTTTCATCTTCTTGATTTCTTCCAGCTCGATCGATCGGTTGACCTCGGCCTTCACGTCGGCCACGTAGCGCTGGGCCTTGCCCAGCAGGTGGCCCACGGTGCGTGCCACGCGCGGCAACTTCTCAGGGCCGATGACGATCAGCGCCACGGCGCCGATGAGCGCGATCTTGTCAAAACCAAAATCAATCAAGGTAGCAACAGTTCAGTTTGCACAAGCGCAGCAAAGTGCCCATCAAGCAACGCCCGCGGAGCCGGCTTTGCCGGTCCGCTGGTGGGGCCCCCGGGGGCAGGAGCGGAGCGACTGGGGCGCTCACAGCTTTGTTTTTGCTTCCACGTCAACGGTGTTCGGATCCTGAGCCTTGTTGGCCGTGACCTGCTGATTGGGCGCGGCCGGGTCGGCACTGGCTGCGCCGTCTTTCATGCCGTCCTTGAAGCCTTTGACAGCACCGCCCAGGTCGGAACCCATGTTCTTGAGCTTCTTGGTGCCGAATATCAGAACCACGACGGCCAGCACGATGAGCCAGTGCCAAATACTGAGTGAACCCATGATTGATCTCCTGTGAGCGAATAGCGCAGTTTAGGTGAGCCTCGTGTCATCCCTTGGCCCATGGGCGAGGGCCACCCATGGCATGCAGATGCAAATGCGGCACTTCTTGGCGCCCGTCGGGCCCGTTGTTGACCAGGACCCGAAAACCGCCGGTCACGCCGTTCTCACGCATCAACTGCGGGGCCAGGGCCATCATGCGGCCCAAGAGGGCCTGATGCTTCTCGGGCGTGGTGTCATAAAGCGACTCGATGTGCTGCTTAGGAATCACCAGCACGTGCACCGGCGCCCACGGCGCGATGTCATGAAAGGCCAGCAGGTCGTCGTCTTCGTAGGCCTTGCGGCTGGGGATCTGCCCAGCGACGATCTTGCAGAAGATGCAGTTGGGATCGTGTTGTGTCATTGTCGATTTGTCAGTCAGCGGGAACGGGCATGGGCTTGTTCTCGGCAAAGCTCCACCAGCCTCGAATGAAGCGGTAGAGGTACCACAACCCAACCAAGGTCCATGCAACAAAGCCCGGGAACACGAACAAAAGGAAAAGTGGTGACGTCAGCAGCAGCCACAACAACGTGAACCAGAAGCTGCGTGCCTGCCAGCGGAAATGGCTGCGAAAGAACTCGTCCGGCAAATCGGGTCGCTTGACGTAATTGATGATCATTGCGATCACCGAGAAGATGCCGCCCGAAAACCACGATGCGGTGTGCAGCGCATACATCACATGGGTCATCAGCCTGAGAGTCTCACGCTGCTGAATGCTTGGCTCTGTCGTGACGATCTCGCTCATGTGTTCCTACTTTCGGCGTCGGATTCGCGCTGCTGGGCCTTGCGCGCTGCAAACTCTTCCAGGCCCGACAGGCCCTCGCGCCGCTCCAGCTCGGCCAGTACATCAGCAGGTTTCAGGCCATAGGCACTGAGCGCGATCATCGAATGGAACCAGAGGTCGGCCACTTCATAGACGATCTTCTGGCGGTCACCATCCTTGGCCGCCATCACCGTCTCGGTGGCTTCTTCTCCGATCTTCTTCAGGATGGCATCGTTCCCCTTCTGGAACAAACGTGCCACATAACTTTTGTCGGGGTCGCCGGCCTTGCGCGACTCGATCACTTCCGCCAAGCGGGCCAGGGTGTCGTTGCTGCTCATGGGTGACCGTTCATTTGTAGATGCTCTCAGGGTCTTTCAAGACCGGTTCGACCGCTTTCCAGAAACCGTCTTCAAACCGCTGGAAAAAGCAGCTGTGGCGCCCGGTGTGGCAAGCGATGCCGGGCTCGTGGCCCAGTTGTGTCACTTTCAGCAGCAGCACGTCGTTGTCGCAATCCATGCGCATTTCATGCACCTTCTGGATGTGCCCGGATTCTTCGCCCTTGTGCCACAAGCGGTTGCGCGAACGGCTCCAATACACCGCCTCGCCACGGCGCACGGTTTCCGCGACGGCTTCGCGGTTCATAAAAGCGAACATCAGCACGTCGTTGCTGCCCCGCTCTTGCGCAATGACAGGCACCAGACCGCGCTCATCCCACTTGATTTCATCGAGCCAATTCATCGCGGCAGTGTAGCCAATCACCCTCTGTGGGTCGGGCCGGCAAAGCCGCGCTCGCAAGCAAACCACTGCAGCACCGGAATCGTGCCCGGCAGCACCGGTTCCACCTCGACCGGCAGGGTCTGCCAGGCCATGGCCTGCTGCTCGCGCATCTCGAACTCACCCTGCCAGTCGTAGACCTTGCAGAAGTGCAGCCGCACGCGGGCATGCTCGTAATCCATCAGTTCAACTTTCCAAGGGTGGACGGCACCGATGGTGATGCCCAGCTCTTCGTGCAACTCGCGTCGCAGGGCCTGCTCGACCGTTTCGCCGGCTTCGAGTTTGCCGCCGGGGTATTCCCAGTAGCCCGCGTAGACCTTGCCCACCGGCCGCGAGGTCAGAAGAAAGCGATCCTCCGCGTCGATCAGCACACCCACGGCCACGTCAACGGGCACCCGTTCGGCACCGCTCATGACAACACCCCGCTTACCGAGTACGGCGAGCGACCCTCCGAGAGGGTCGGGCCTTGCTTGGGGCGGCCCGGCGCGGCGGCCCTCATGCCGCGTGCCTCCCGGCGTAGTCCTTGGCAAATTGGAAAGCAACACGCCCCGACCGCGAGCCGCGCTCCAGCGCCCAGACCAAGCTTTCCTGGCGTGCCGCCGCAATCGCGTCTTCGCTCACACCATGCCCGCGCAACCACTGCGCCACGATGGCCAAGTATTCGTCTTGTGTGAAGGGGTAGAAGCTCACCCACAGGCCAAAGCGCTCGCTGAGCGAAATCTTCTCTTCGATCACCTCCCCAGGGTGCACCTCACCATCTTCGGTGTGGGTGTAGCTGAGGTTCTCTTTCATGTATTCGGGCAGCAGGTGGCGGCGGTTGCTGGTGGCATAGATGAGCACGTTTTCAGACGCCTGGGCCACCGAGCCATCGAGGATGGACTTCAGCGCCTTGTAGCCCGCCTCGCCCTCATCGAAGCTCAGGTCGTCGCAGAACACGATGAAACGCTCCGGCCGTTCGGCCACCACGTCGATGATGTCGGGCAGATCGACCAGATCGGCCTTGTCCACCTCGATCAATCGCAAACCTCGGGCCGAATACTCGTTCAGACAGGCCTTGATCAACGAGCTCTTGCCCGTGCCGCGGGCACCGGTCAGCAAGACATTGTTTGCTGCACGACCATGCACAAATTGATCTGTATTGCGCAAAAGACGTTCTTTTTGGGGTTCCACCTCCACCAGCGAGCTGAGGCGGATCGAGGCCACATGCTTCACCGGCTCCAGCGCACACGAGTTGCCGCGTTTGCGGTAGCGAAAGGCTGTGGACGCCGCCCAGTCGGGGGGCAGCAAACCGTGCGGCAGCGCGGTTTCAAGCCGCGTAATCAGGGCTTCGGCGCGGGATATCAGCTGCAACAGCGGGTCGGTCAGGTTGAACATGCGTGAAGGCTCGGCGCGTCCGTGAAGAGAGGGTGCGCAGGCAGTGTAACGGGGGCGTTTTTGGGTGCCGGGGTTAACCAGAACGGGGAAAGCGAGGCAATTGAATGCTGCACGCGAGTCCACAATAAAGGAGCCTCTGGGTTGTTTGCCTGAATCGTGGTCCGCCAGGCCAGCGCCTCAACGACTCAGGCAACGAGAGGCAACCCGTCGGCGGCGGACGCGCTGTCACCGGGTTCATTCAACCATTGGAGGAGACACTCGCATGAAACGCATCGCCACCCTGGCCAGCATCGCACCGGCCCTTCTCCTCCCATGCGGCCGGCTGCCGCACAAAGCGAACCGATCGTGTTCGTGCACGGCTACAGCGGCAACTCGTCGAACTTCTCGACCATGATGTCGCGCTTCACGGCCAGCGGCTATCCGTCGTCCAAGCTGTTTGGCTTCAACCACAACTCGTTGATTCTTCCTCGCCGCACCACCGCGCTGGCTCTGTTGTTGGGCGGCCTGCTGGCCGCTTGCAAACCCGGCCCAAGCCCTGCGCTGCCGCCCACCAGCGAGGCTGCAGTCGCCACCCTCAACGGCGAGCCGGTGAGCCGCGCGCTGTTCGAGCACCTGATCCAGGCGCAGACCGGCATCGCCAACCCCTACGACCCTCCCGCGAGCTCGGCTGCTGCGGCCTCAGCCCCCACCATCGACCGTCAACAGGTGCTCGACGAGTTGCTCGACATCGAGCTGTTGGCGCAAAAGGCGCGGGAACGCGGCCTCGACAAAACGCCTGTGGCCGTGGCCGAAACCGAGCTGCAGTCCAAGAGCTTGCTCGCGCAGTTGATGACGCGCGAAATGATCAGCGGCATTCAGATCAGCGATGCGGAGCTCAAGGCCGCCTACGAAGAGCAGGTGCCGGCGCATGAATTCCAGATCCGCCACGTGCAGCTGGCCGACCGAAAGGCCGCCGAGGCCGTGATCTCTCGACTGCAACAAGGCCAACGTTTCACCGACCAGGCGCGCAGCCTGTCCACCGACCCTGTCAGCCGCAGCCAGGGTGGACAGTTGGGCTGGTTGATGATGAACCAGATGCCTGGCGATTTCGCAGCGGCGGCACGCGCGCTCAAACCCGGCGAGTACACCGTGCAACCGGTGAAGACCGACCAGGGCTGGCACGTCATCCAGTTGCTGGCCCTGCGCCCGCTTGCCGAACGCCCCAGCCTGCAAACGGCGAAAGCCTGGCTGTACCCGCAGTTGGTTCACGCCAAGGTGCAAGCGCAGCAGCAACAATGGCGCGCGCAGGCTCAGATTCAACTCTCATCCGCCCCTTGACCACGTTGCCGTCTCCTCCCGCATTCGCCTGGCGGCGGGCACTGCCCTGGTGGCGGTTGCCATCGACGCCACCTTTTGGCCGAGTGGTGAATACGCGGTGGAGCCCTTGTCACAACCAGGCGAAGCAGCAAGCGGCAACAGCATCGGCTTCCAGCGGCTGGAAGAGGCACTGCGCCTTGCTGCGCCAACATTTTTCCGAAGAAGAACTCATTGCTGCCAGAGCCTATGACCGTGCGCGCCATCCTTGATCTGCGGTTCGCCGCACTCGCCCTCATCTGCGCCTGCACGGCCCACGTGCTGGCCGCCGACACCGCCCTGCCCTCAGGCGTGGTCGCGACAGTCAATGGCCAGCCCGTGCAGCGCAGCGTGCTCGACCAGCTGGCCAAGGCACGCCACGGAGACACCCCGACGGGCTCCATCCAAGACCGCGCCCGCATGCTCAACGATCTGGTGACAATGGAGCTGCTCAGCCAGCGCGCTCACGCCACCGGGGTCGCCGCACGCCCCGGGGCGCGAGCCGAGCTGGAGCTGGCCCACAAGACCTTGCTCGGCCAGCACCTGATGCAACAGCTTGCGGCCGACATGGTCATCACCGACGAAGCCCTGCAGGCACGCTACCAACAGGCGCAACCCGAGCTGTCGATCACGGCAAGCCACATCCTGCTGCCCGACGAGGCCAACGCGCGGCAAGTCATTGCGCAACTTGACGCTGGCGCCTCGTTCGCCGCCACAGCGCGCAAGCTCTCTGCTGACGAGTACACGCGCGACAAAGGCGGCCAGTTGGGCACGGTTAATGGGAGCAACCTGGAGCCCGCCTTCGTAGACGCCGCGCGGGCCATGAAGCCCGGCACCATTTCACGCATGCCGGTACGCACCGTCCACGGTTGGCACGTGATTCAGTTGCACACGATGCGCGGCCTGGAAAAACCTTCGCTGGAAGAGATGAAGCCGGCGCTGCGGTCACAGCTCGTGACCGAGCGAGTGCAGGCTCAGGTGGCGCAGTGGCGCAAAGACGCGCGCCTCACCAAGCTGCAGGCGCCCTGAGCGCCTTGTGTCGACTTAGCCGGCTCAGCCGCCCACGAGCAGCTTGAGTGCAGCGTCGATGTGCTCGGTGGGCACGCGCTTGAAGCCCGAACGGGCATAACGCTGCAGACGGCCGACGGCAAAACCTGTCAGCACCGAAGCATGCGCATTGGCGTCGACCGTGGGCGTGTTCGAACCGGCTGATTCCGCAGCCAGCCGCAGGCTTTGACGCAACTGCGATTCGATGCGGTCGAAGAACTGGTTCATGCGCGAGACCAGGCGTTCGTTTTCGAACACCAGGGCATCGCCCACCATCACGCGTGTCATGCCGGGGTTCTTTTCACCGAACTGCAGCACCACGCTGAGAATCTTTTGCGCTTGCACGAGGCCGTCGGTCTCGCGTTCACCGATCTGATTGACGAGCGTGAACACACTTTGTTCGATGAACTCGATCAGGCCTTCGAACATCTGCGCCTTGCTGGCGAAGTGGCGGTAGAGCGCTGCTTCCGAGACTTCCAGCTTGGCCGCCAATGCTGCCGTGGTGATGCGTTCGGCGCCCGGTTGTTCGAGCATGGTGGCCAGCGTGTGCAGGATCTGCACGCGGCGTTCGCCGGGCTTGGGGCGCTTGCGACCCACCGGTTCTGCTACGCCAGCGGGTGGCGCGTTCGCTTCGTCGGGAGTAGGGGCAGCGTCGGTCATCTCGGCTTTTGGGCTGGTGGTCACAAGGTATTCAGGGTCTTGAGCGAATGAATTCTTGCATACACATAGGGGGGCTTTCGGCAAGGGTGAACACCAACTTCCATGGCGTTGTTCACACTCTTGCGGACTGAATGAAGGTAGCGCTGCATCCAGACCGTGCGCATCCCGATGCCGTGCGCCGAACGTTGATGTTGCAGCGTGTCTTCGACCAGCACGCATTGGCTGGGCCGCACTTTCAGGCGTGCTGCAATGCAGCGAAACATGCGCGCGTCGGGCTTGGGTCGGTGGTGGCCGAACATGCACATGTCTTCGACGGTGATCACGCCTTCGAAGCAATCCGCCAGATTCAGCGTCTTGAGTACGCGCAACGCGTAAGCGCGCGGCGCATTGGTCAAGATGAACTTGCGGCCCTTCAAGCGGCGCAAAGCCGCTCGGTCATGGGCGCTGGTGCGCAAGCGGTCTTCGAGCCCGGGCAAGCGATGTGTCTCTTCCAGAAAGTGCGCGGCCTTCACGCCATGGTGTCGCACGAGGCCCAGCAGCGTGGCGCCGTAACGCAGCCAATACTGCCGGCGCAAGGCCGAGGCGTCTTCGCTCGACAGACCTACATGCTCTGCCACGTACGCCGTCATCGACACATGCAGCTCGCCCATCGATGCATGCGTTGCATCGTGCAGGGTGTCATCGAGATCAAATAGCCAAACTCGCTTCATGCGCTTTGGACAAGCACAGCGCAGTGCTCATCAAGCAACGCCCGCGGATCCGGCTTTGCCGGTCCGCTGGGTGGCGCCCCTTGGGGGCAGGAGCGCAGCGACTGGGGGGCCATCAATGACTGCGGATCATCGTTCCGTACGCTTGTTCGGTCAGGATTTCAAGCAGCATCGCGTGCGGCACGCGCCCATCAATGATGTGCACGGTGTTCACGCCGTTCTTGGCCGCATCGAGCGCCGAGGCAATCTTGGGCAGCATGCCGCCGCTGATGGTGCCGTCGGCAAACAGCTCGTCGATCTCGCGTGCCGACAGGTTGGTCAGCAGCTTGCCTTGCTTGTCGAGCACGCCAGGGATGTTGGTCAGCATGATCAGCTTCTCGGCCTTCAACACCTCGGCGAGCTTGCCGGCCACCACGTCGGCATTGATGTTGTAGCTCTCGTTCTCCTCCCCGAACCCGATCGGGGAGATGACCGGGATGAACTG
>JACMKW010000636.1 GCA_014379885.1 Rhizobacter sp. | reverse complement strand
TCACGCGGCGCTTCATGCCGCCTGAGAGTTCCATGATCTTGCTGTGCCGCTTGTCCCACAGCGAGAGGTCGCGCAACACCTTCTCCACCACGGCCGGGTTGGGTGGTTTGCCGAAGAGCAGGCGGCTGAAGTTGACGGTGGCCCACACGCTCTCGAACGCATCGGTTGCCAGCTCTTGCGGCACCAGGCCGATCTTGGTGCGGGTAACACGGTAGTCGCGCACGATGTCGTGCCCGGCCACCGTCACGCGGCCGCCACTGGCGGTGACGATGCCGCACACGATGGAGATCAGCGTGGTCTTGCCGGCGCCGTTGGGCCCGAGCAGGGCGAAGATTTCGCCGCGGCGAATGTCGAGGTCGATGCCCTTGAGCGCCTCAAAGCCACTGGCGTAGGTCTTGGTGAGACCTGCAATGGAAACGGCAGAGGCTGCGCCGGATGTGTCAGTGGATGTCGGCATGGGGGTGGGGTCCAGTGGTCCGTACGCGAGAGGGGCATGTTATGGGCTTCGCAAAGACATTGCTTGGCCGGCTTCGCGCCGCGTTCACATCACCTCGGTGACAGCCGTCGGCCCGGCTTGCTGGGAGCATGGGGCCCCGAGATCAAAGAGGAGACAACACCATGAAGCTCTACAGCGCCATCAACCCCGCCCCCAACCCGCGTCGGGTGCGCATCTTTCTGGCCGAGAAGGGCATCTCGATTCCGATCGAAAACCTGTCCATCCGCGACCGGGCGCACAAGGCGCCCGAGTTCAAGCAGAAGAACAGCCTGGGCCAGTTGCCCACGCTGGAGCTGGATGACGGCACCTGCATCAGCGAGAGCGTGGCCATCTGCCGCTACCTGGAGGCGCTGCACCCCACGCCGGCCTTGTTCGGGGCCAATGCCGTGGCGACTGCGCAAGTGGACATGTGGATTCGCCGCGTCGAGTTCACCCTCATGAACCCCATCGCTGCCGTGTGGGTGCACACCCACCCCTTCACCGCAAGGCTGGGCACGCAATACACGGAATACGGCGAATCCAACCGCGAGCGCGTGGCCAGTGCCATGCGCTGGCTCGACAGAGAGCTCGAAGGGCGCGAGTTTGTCGGGGCCAGCCCCACGTACAGCATGGCCGACATCATTGCGCTGACGACGATCGACTTTGCCAAGTTTGTCGGCATGGAGATGCCGCCGGAAACGCCGCATCTGCACGCATGGCATGCACGCGTGTCAGCACGCGATAGCGCTGCAGCGTAGGGGCTTGCGAGGGGGCCTTGGCGAGCGGGTGCCGAGCACCGCCGGCTGGACGCTTGCCCACGCGACAACGATCTGTTGTCCTACGCGCAGGGGGGCCGATGACCGAACGCGCTGAACTGTGGATTGGCTAAGGTTTCAACAACTGACCACGAGTCGGTTTTTGTCCCTTTGGGCCTGAATCAACAGGCCCGTTCCTCAGCTTTTCTCAAGGAGATTGACGATGAATATTTCCAAGACCCTCACCTCTGCCGTTGCCGCTGCCACCATCGTGGGCGCCGTTGGTTTTGCATATGCCCAGACGACCCCCGAAAACCCGCCGCCTGCGACACCGAGCACCACAGTGCCGTCACAAGTCCCGGCTGTGCCGACTTCCGATCCAACATCGACCGTCAAAGGCACGAACACCGACCTGACCACCGAGCCGATCCCGAGCTCAAGCTCGACCAGCGGGGCGGTATCGGGCACCAACGCGACTGGCCAGTCGACCAGCTCGCCCAGCATGACCAGCCAGCCGACCAGCCAGCCAGCACCGGTGGCTGAACTGAGCAGCGAACCAGCACCGAAGGCTGACCGCAACTGAGTCCGTCGTGCAGCTCTGGCGAACACTCCCGGTGTTCGCCAGACAGCTGCCGGAAGGTCACCGTGATTTTGAACAGTGTCTTCAAGCGCAGCGCCGAGATCTCAGCAGGGCTCAAGCAGGGTCTGTTGCTCGGTGCAGCCGCGCTGGTGCTGACATTGCCGCCTGCGGGCTTGGCCACCTTGCGCCCGCACGCATCGTTGTTGGCGTTCGCAGACTCCGCCGCCGCGTGGCGGCCGGCGGCTGATTTCGCTTCTCATCCGGCTTCTGACGAAGCCCGTTTTGTCGCCAACTGGGTCATCGCGTCGCAAGACAATCGTCGCCTGCCCTTCGTGATTCTCGACAAGCGTGAGGCCAGGGTGTTTGTATTCGCCGCCAATGGCCGCCTCATCGACACAAGCCCTGTGCTGCTCGGTGCCGCGGTGGGGGACGACTCAGTGGCCGGCATCGGCGAGAGGCCCATGGATCACGTACAACCCCAAGAACGAACGACACCGGCCGGCCGTTTTGTCAGCCAGCCAGGCAAGAACGCGTCGGGTGAAGACGTGGTGTGGGTCGACTATGCCGCTGCGGTGTCGATGCACCGGGTGCGGCTGGTGGATCCGAAAGAGCGGCGCTTCGAACGGCTCGCATCGCCTGACCCGGCGCAGCGGCGTATCTCTTATGGTTGCATCAACATCCCCGTGGCCTTCTTTGAATCGGTGATCTGGCCCGTGATTGGTGCCGCGCGGGGCGTGGTTTACGTGCTCCCCGAAACCAAGGCTGCACGCGAGGTATTTGCCCGCACTGACGCAGCAGGTGCGTCACTCAGCCGCACAAACGGCCCGAACCTGTGACCTATTGCCGATCGGCGAGCCCTACCGCCGCGTTCTCGCTTCACCCCCACCTGACAATCTGATTCGCTGGGCTGCAGTCTCGTCGGCCGGCACGGTGCAGGGCTTTGCTTGCCTTCGCCGCTGATGCCACCGAAGGATTGTCGCAATGCTCCGAGCAAGCAAGCGGCTGCTTGCTGCGGCCGTTGTGTTGTCATTCACCGCGCTGTGCCACGCGGCTCCGGAGCCGCCCAGTGAACTGGACCACGGCGACGCCCCCGACACGCGTTACGTCACGAGCTGGGTCTTGGCCACGGCCGACAACCAAGGCCGACCCTTTGCGATTGTCGACAAGCGCAGCGCCCGCATTTCTGTCTTCGAAGCCGACGGCCGCCTGATCGGCAGCTCGGCCGCATTGCTGGGTGTCGACGCAGGTGACTTTTCCGTACCCGACATTACCCACCGCGCCCCCGCCAGTCTTTCGGCGGGCGAGCGCACCACACCGGCTGGGCGTTTCCCGACACAGCCGGGCCACAACGACAAGGGCGAAGAGATCGTCTGGTTCGACTACGGCGCCTCGCTCGCGATCCACCGGTTGCGGCCGGCGCCGCTGCAAGAGCGCCGTTCGCAGCGGCTCGACTCGCCGACCAGCGCAGACAACCGCATCTCGCTCGGCTGTGTTGTCGTTCCGGTGGCCTTTTACGTATCGGTCGTGCAACCGAATCTGGGGCGACAACGAGGCGTGGTCTACGTGCTGCCGGAATCGATTCCCGTGCAGGCGATGTTCGGCACGATGGCGGTTTCGATGGCGCCGCCCAGCGCGGCGCGCTATCAGTCAAAGTGACTTTCTGATGAAGTCACCTCGCGCCGCCGGTGGCTCGCCGATGCGCTATCTGGCCTTCGACTTCAGCGACGACGACGAAGGAGTCACCACGCTGGAGGCCCTGGCCTCCACCTCTGCCGAGCAGCATGCCGCAGTGCTGGCTGAAGTGCAGCGGGTGCTCGACTGGGCCTGGCAGTGCTTTCCTCATACGCACGGCCCGGCCGACGATGGCATGGACTGGGATCATGACCTGCAGGTGAGCGTGGAAGGCGACCAATGGCATGCCGTCACGCTGACCTTGACCGGCTCGCAGCGCTTTGTCGAAGAGTTTCTAGCGGCCTTCGGCGAACCGCCAGGCTGAAACGCTGAACCTTTGCGAGCGCAGTCTCAGCTCCTTCGCTTCAGTGGGCAGCCGGTGCGCGCGGCAGCACGTGGCCGGTTTCGAGCAGCGTCTTGAGGTTCGAAAGCACCATCGGCCAGCCGCCCGAGATGCCTGCCAGCATCTGGGCATCGAGCTCGTCGTGCGTGACTGTCAGGCGAACCAGCCCCTCGATGTGCGCTTCGATGTCGAAGGTCACGCGTGAATGCTTCGATTCGTCGTCAGCTTCATTGGGCCGCGCCCAGGTGAGAACCAAACGATGCGGCGGCTTGCTCTCCACGACCTTGCCGACGACGTCGACGGTACGCGCCTCGTCAAGGCGTTGATGCTCCCAGCGTGAGCCGGGCTTCCAGTCCGACACGTTGACCCGCACGCAGTCGGATTTGGGGCCGACCCAGTACTGGCTCATGAGGTCGGTGTCGACCAGCGCCCGCCACACCTTCTGCGGCGTCGTTGCGATGTAGGTCACGTAAACGTAGTCAGGCTTTTTCATCATCATCACCTTGCAGTGTTTTCTTCAGTTGGTGCAACACGCCGAGGCGGCTGCGTTCGAACTTTGCGATCCAGCGCTCGTACATCTCGTGCAGCGGCACCGGGTTCAGGTAGTGAAGCTTTTCCCGGCCTTGCCAGATGATGGCGACGAGGTTGGCTTCTTCCAGCAATTGCAAATGCTGTGTCACGGCCTGGCGCGTCATGTCCATGTGCTCGCACAGGGCTGAGAGCGTCTGGCCGTTGTCTTGATGCAGTTGGTCGAGCAGACGCCTGCGGGTCGGGTCGGCCAGTGCCTTGAAGACTTTGTCGATGTCTGAGTGCTTGCTGGACAAGAGAGGTTCACCGTGAGGAACTGGCGCCCTGACCGAGGCGGCGCTTCAATTCCAATTGTCGATCTTGACGTCGTTCGGGTTGGGAGCACCGGTGCCGGTTTCCACAAGCGACTTCAAGCTCATCAGGAAGATCGCCC
Source organism: Rhizobacter sp. (assembly GCA_014379885.1). The sequence goes on along the minus strand of JACMKW010000636.1, from coordinate 5,356 downwards.
ACTTGGTGCTGCAGTGGTGCATGAATTCCACCGGCTCGTGCCAGCCCTGGTGCTTGAAAAGCACGATGACGTATTCGCCGTCTTGCTTGAGCTCGAAGCTCAGCTGGGTGCCAATCCACTCGGCCGGCCCGTCGACCACCTGCCACAGCACACGCTCGGCGGGCTGGAGCTCAAGCACCTTCACCGCGATGTTCCCAATGTCGGCGCCGCCAGAGCTGAAAAGGAACCTGAGTGTTCCTCCGACCTGGCTGTCGCCTTGCGTGCTGTTCGTCCACCAGGCAGCAACGCCGTCGCGTGTGGCCAATGCCTTGTAGACCTCGTTCAAAGGGGCCTTGATGCCGACTCTGTGCAGGATGTCCACCATGATTTCTCCTTGGGGGGGGGTTGATTGAGCGTGGCGAATAATAGGCAAGCATTTACTTGCATGTCAAGCGAATGGTTGCCCTTGGGGCTGGCATGGTTCGCTCGTTCGAAACAGGCGTGAGAGCCTGTGCCCGCTACTTGACGGGGATGACGGTGCTCCGATTCACCGGCACGGCGGTCACCGAGTTCTGCGGCGAGCCTTCGATCACCCGGTCTGAATACGTCAGGTACACCAGCGTGTTGCGTTTCACGTCGACCATGCGCACGATGCGCAGCTTCTTGAAGACCAGGCTGATGCGTTCGTTGAAGATTTCTTCCTGCTCGGGGAGCGGCTTCGCAATGGTGATGGGCCCGATCTGGCTGCACGCGATCGAGGCTTCAGACTTGTCTTCGGCCACACCCAGCGCGCCTTTGACACCACCGGTCTTGGCGCGCGACACGTAGCAGGTCACACCGTTCACCTTGGGGTCGTCGTAAGCCTCCACCACGATCTTGTGATCAGGGCCGATCCATTTGAAGACGGTGTCGACCGAGCCGATGGGTTCGGCCTGCGCTGCCGTGGCAAGCAGCAGGCTGAGGGGGAGGGCGAGGCGTCGCATCGGGGTTCCTTTCGGGGCAGAGCCGCAGGAGGAAGACAGTAGCAGACGCTCAGTTCAGGCGCCGCCGCTCGCAGGCATCCGGCCACGACCCGGCTTGGTGCGGGCTCCTGGTGGTACAACCTCAGCTTTTCAAACCAACCTGAGGTAGTTATGAGCGCAGACCGAGACCGAGGCATTCGCAGGCAGAAGCAAAAGCGGGCGAAGGCCAGCAAGAAACAGGCGCGGCCGCAGCAGCCGGCTGGCGCACCCGCAGTTGTGGCGGCCAAAAAGCAGCCGACTCAGAAGGCCGCATAAACGGCAATGCAGACCCCCACACGCTCCGCCATGCGTCGCATCGCAGGGCGGGTGTGAGGGTTGCGTTGCGCTGGCCTGTCATCTCGGGCTGGTCGTTCAATCGAGAAATGTCCAGGTGTCTGCGCCGTCGAAGCGGCGGATGCGAAACGTGCCGAGATCACCCGGCTCGAAGTTCCTGATGTTCACCCCCAGCTTGCTGTCGGGCCCGGGTTGCAACGGCTCCCAGTGGGTGACACATCCGCAGTGGCGGCAGCGAACAGTCCGCAGTGTCTTGTCGCCCCAGATGTATTCAGCTGTGTGCTCGGGGTGCCCCACCACACGAACCGACCCCACCTTGTAGTACGCCCAGAGCCCGCCGTAGCGGCGGCAGAGGGAGCAATTGCAGTTGGTGACCACCAGCGGTGCCTCGGGTATCTCGATCCGCACGGCGCCGCAGTGGCAGGTGGTTGAGAGCATGAACGGGTCTCCTGGTTGATTTCAGGTGCGCTTGCACACCAGCTTGAACGATTGGCAGATGACTGGCGTGTTGTCGTCGAACTGGCCGCCGAGCCGCTGGCACACGCGCTGAAAGTAGCCACGGTGCGCTTCGCGCCACCAGGCCAGCGTGCCGTCGCCTTCGCCCTCGCGGGCGGCGAAGGCGGCGTCCACCTGCTTGAACGGAAGCTGCTCCACAGCCACCCGCTCGATGATGGCCGCGGGTGTGGAGTCGCCACGCAGGATGATGCTCACATCGCCCACCGAGGGCAGCGCTTCACCCAGCGACGTGAACTCGATGGCCAGGCTGGCGGTTGCTTGCTTCGTCCCGCTCAGCACCAGATCGGCCAGTTCGTCGGGGCAGTTCAGCCACCCGAGGTTGAGGTTGCGAAAGAAGGCGACGTATTTCAGATTCACTGCATGCCTGTTTGCTTCAGGTGATCAAGTTTGGCCGCATACAGCTGCTGGTTGCGGCGCGTGGAACTCGTGCTCAGCGCGAGTGTGAGCTGCCTGCGCGCGCCGGCAATGTCACCCAGTTTGTATTCGGCCACGGCCAACCAGAAGTGAAACTCGTGCTGGTAGGGGGCACGTGCCACTTCCTTGGCGAACCAGCTGCGCGCGGCTGCAACGTCGCCGCTGCGCAATGCCACCTGGCCCAGGTCGAAGAAGTGATACGGGGGCTCGGGATCAAGGCGGGCCAGCGTTCTGGCAAGCGCTGCCGACTCGTCCGCACGGCCCAGCACCGCCAGTGTGCGCACCATGTTCGACATCGGCACCGTACTCGATGGGTCTTGTTGCAGTACATGGGCGAGCACGCGCTGCGCCGCCGCTGCATCGCCACGCCGCAGGTAGATGACCCCCAGCGTGTTGTAGGCGCTCAAGAACCCCGGCGCATGGGTTACCGCGGCCCGCGCCCAGGCGTAGGCGGCATCCAGCTCGCCTGTGGCGAGCGACTCAGCAGCCCGGTTGTTCATGTACATCGCCACCACGGTGTCTTCGCTGATTTCGCGTGAGCGCTGGCCGCGCCGGTCTTCGGGTGGCAGGAAGTCGATGGTCCAGGTGGGAGCACTGTCGCGCGAGGCCGGGTCCATCCAGCGCCGGCCGAGGGTGAGGTTGACGTGGCCACTGGCGAAGTAGGTGTCGTTGTTGCGCGTCCAGGTTTCGTCGGTATAGACGCTGTGGTACGTGACCTGCAGGCCCAGGTGCTTGGCGAAGGCAGCCGTCATGATGACCAGCGACAGGCAGTTGCCGGCACGCGCATCGAAGGCTTCGGCGGCCGTGCGTGTGCGCTCGGCGTCGTATTCCAGCTTCAATTGCTGCTTGGTGTACAGCGCATCGAGCAAGCCCTTGTTCAGCCCGCGTTGGCGCAGCTGGGGGGCGATGTCGACCTCCACATACCGCTTCATCGTGTCGCTCAGTGCGAAGATGCTGTCGGCATTGATGGGCTGAGAGGCTGCGGTGAACAGTGCGTCGTTGAAGAGGTTCGGCGGCGGCGGCGCAGGCGTGCTCGCGCATGCGGTCAGCAGCAAACAGAGCAGTGATGCGGCCAGGCGAATCATGGAAGCCTCTCGGTGCCAGACATCCTATGCTTGTCAGCGGCTGGGTGCCAGCCCGAAGGTGTTCGCCAGGCGTTTGAAAAGTGCCAGCAGCACGGTGACCGCCAGCCCCAGGCCCACGGCCGTGGCGAGTTGCGCGCCACTCATCGGCCCGAAGCGGAACAGCTCGCGCAGCGGCTCGATGAAGAGCGCCGCCGACAGCAGCACGAGCGTGGCACCCGCCATCACCCAGAACGCGCGGTTGGGCCGCAGCAAGGCCGACAGGATCGAGGTGCCAAAAGCGCGGTTGGTGACGATCAGCCCGAAGTTGCCGACCACCAGGGCCACGAAAGTTGCGGCCCGCGCCGTTTCTTCGGCCGTGCCGGCCCACACCATGGCGGCGAAGCCGGCGCCGACGGCCAGCAGCACCACCACGCCCTGGGCAAATGACCAGGCCAAAAGCGGTATCGAGAACAGCGGCGCGGCAGGGTCGCGTGGCGGGCGCTGCATCACGTCGTGCTCCTCGGGCTCGGCCTCGAACACGATCGAGCACACCGGGTCGATCACCAGCTCCAGAAAGGCGATGTGAACCGGCGTGAAGATCAGCGGCCAGCCCATCAGCAGCGGCAGCAGCGTGAACCCGGCAATGGGCACGTGCACAGCCACCACGAAGGCCATGGCCTTGCGCAGGTTGTCGTAGATGCGCCGGCCCAGGCGCACGGCTTTGACGATGGAGCCGAAGTCGTCGTCCAGCAGCACCAGGGCCGCGGCTTCGCGCGCCACGTCGGTACCGCGCCCGCCCATCGCAATGCCGATGTGCGCCGCACGCAGCGACGGGGCGTCGTTGACGCCATCACCCGTCATGGCCACCACCTCGCCATTGGCCTGCAAGGCTTTGACGATGCGCAGCTTCTGCTCGGGCATCACCCGCGCAAACACCGAGACGTGGGCCACGCGTTCGCGCAGCGCGTCGTCGCCGAGCTGGCGCAGTTCGTCGCCGCTGAGTACGCCGCCCTGCACGTCAATGCCGGCCTGCGCTGCAATGGCCAGCGCCGTGGCGGGGTAGTCACCGGTGATCATGGCCACGCGCAGCCCGGCGCAGCGGCTTTGTTCTACCGCCTCCACCACGCCGGGCCGCAAGGGGTCGGCCAGGCCCACCAGGCCGATGAAGCCGAAGTCGAAATCGTGTTGTTTGTCTGGCCAAGGCCGGCCCTCGAAAGTGGCCACGGCCACACCCAGCACGCGCATGCCCTGAGTCGCCATGCGCTGCGAGCGGTGGCGCACCTGGGCGAGTGTGTCGGCATCGAGGTGGCACAGGTCGGCGATGGCCTCGGGCGAGCCCTTGGCGGCTATCGTGTAGCGACCATCCGCACCGGGGCCCCATGCATGCGACATGGCCAGCATGTCGGGCGCGAGCCCGTACTCGTGGGCCAGCAGCCACTCGCCATGCAGGTGTTCGGTGCCGGCCAGGTGGGTGTGCGCCAGGCTGTGCAGGGCGCGCTCCATCGGGTCGAAGGCCTCACGCGCGCTGGCCAGCACGCCGTACTCGACCAGGCGGTGAAAGTCTTCGGGCAGCTCGGCCTGGCCGGTGCTCCAGACGACGCCGCCCACATCGAGCGCGGCCACGTCCATCACGTTCATCGTGAGCGTGCCGGTCTTGTCGCTGCACAACACGGTGGCGGCGCCCAGGGTTTCGAGGGTGGCGGCTCGCCGCGTCAACACTCGCTGCTGCGAGATGCGCCATGCGCCCATGGCCATGAACACGGTGAGGATCAGCAAGAACTCCTGCGGCAGCATGCTCATGGCGAGCGTGATGCCGGCCAGCACACCGTCGAGCCAGTTCTGGCGCGTGAGGCCGTACAGCAGCACGACCAGCACGCTCAGGCTCAGGCCCACCACCGAGAACAGCTTTACCAGGTGTTGAGTCTGCCGGCGCAACGGTGTGGGTTCGGTGGTGATGGATGCGAGTGTCTTGCCGATGCGGCCGATCTCGCTGTGCGCGCCGATCGCCGTCACCTCGGCCAGCCCGTGGCCGCGCACGACCAGCGTGGCCGAGTAGACCCAGGGCAGGTCGTCGCCGCCCGGGCGGGC
>JACMKW010000635.1 GCA_014379885.1 Rhizobacter sp. | reverse complement strand
CCCGATGCCGTGCGTTCCAATGCGCGCGTGCAAGAGGCTTACCTCGGCACTGCTGCCGAGCAGCAAGCGGCGGGGCACTGAAATGAAACCCCCCACGTTCACTTTGTTCACTGCTCCCCGAGGGGGCGCAGGCCTCCCTTGGGGCGGCCCGGCGAGAGGCCTGACATGACCATGTTGACTTTGCAAGACCTGCACGCCTACTACGGCAAGAGCCATGTGCTGCATGGCGTGTCGCTCGACATCAAACCGGGCGAGATCGTGGCGCTGCTGGGCCGCAATGGCTCGGGCCGCTCGACCACCGTCAAGGCCATCATGGGCCTGGTCGACGGCCACGGCTCAGTGAAATGGCGTGGCCAGGAAATCCTTGGCCAGAAGGCATTTCAGATCGCCCATTCAGGCATTGGCTACGTGCCCGAGAACCGCGACATCTTCCCCAAGCTCACCGTGCACCAGAACCTGATGCTCGGCGAGAAGAGCAAGAACAAAAAACCGCGCTGGTCGTTCGATGACATGTACACGCTGTTCCCGCGCCTCAAGGAACGCCAGCACACCGAAGCGGGCGTGCTGTCGGGTGGCGAGCAGCAGATGCTCACGCTGTGCCGAACGCTGATGGGCGACCCCGATCTGATCATGATCGACGAGCCCACCGAAGGCTTGGCGCCCAAGATCGTGGAGCAGGTGGCCCTGTACCTGAAGGAGCTGAAGCGCCGTGGCGTCTCGGTGCTCCTGGTGGAGCAAAAGCTCACCATTGCACTGGAGATTTCCGAGCGCTGCTACGTGATGGGCCACGGCCAGGTGGTGTTCGAAGGAACGCCTACTCAGCTACGTGCCAACGCGGAAATTCGCAAGGAGTGGCTGGAGGTCTAAGATCGCCAGACTCAGCCAGCTGCACCATAAGCCGGCACTGTCCCTGACGGGACAGGAGCCGGCTTTTTTGCTTTCTAGAATCGAACGTTCGTTCGTTTCTCTGCGTGCTTTCTGAGCCGTTTTCTTTGCTGATTTTTCTCCCGTTTCACTGAGGTTCACGCCATGAGTGCCAACTACGAATTGCGCGGCAACGTTGCCGTGATCACGCTCAACAACCCCCCTGTCAACGGCCTCGGGCTGGACACGCGGCTGGGCATCACCCAGGGCCTGGAAAAAGCGCAGGCCGACAAGGCGGTGAAGGCCATCGTGATCACCGGCGCTGGCAAGGCGTTCTCAGGCGGTGCCGACATCAAGGAGTTCGGCTCTCCCAAGGCCATGGCCGAGCCCAACCTGTTGAGCGTGATCGCTGCGGTGGAAAGCAGCAGCAAGCCTGTTGTCGCTGCCATCCACACGGTGTGCATGGGAGGCGGCCTGGAGTTGGCGCTGGCTTGCCACTACCGCCTGGTGTCACCCGGCACGCTGGTGGCGCTGCCAGAAGTGAAGTTGGGCCTGCTGCCAGGCGCCGGTGGTACGCAGCGCCTGCCGCGCGTGCTGGGTGTGGAAGCGGCACTGAACATGATCGTGAGTGGCGAGCCGGTGAAGAGCGAGTTGCTTGCTGCCGCTCCGGGCCAGAAGCTGTTCGACAAGCTGGTAGATGGCGACCTGTTGCAAGCCGCGCTGGCCTTCGCCGCCGAAGTGGCCGACAAGCGCCCACTGCCGCTGGTGCGGAACCTCAAGGCACAGCACAACAACCCCGACGCCTTTTTCCAGTTCGCCCGCAACACCGTGGGCGCCATGTCGCGCAACTACCCGGCGCCGTTGCAATGCGTGGAGGCAGTGGCCAACTCGGTCTACAAGAAATTCGACGAAGGCATGCGGCTTGAGCTGGCGGCCTTCCAGTCGCTGATGTTCACGCCTGAGAGCCGTGCTTTGCGTCACGTGTTCATCGCCGAGCGCGCTGCCAGCAAGATTCCCGACGTGCCGGCCGACACGCCCGTGCGCGACATCAAGAAGTTGGCCGTCATCGGCGCCGGCACCATGGGTGGCGGCATCGCAATGAACTTCCTCAACGCCGGCATTCCGGTGGTGATGCTGGAGATGAAGCAAGAAGCGCTCGACAAGGGCGTGGGCGTCATCCGCAAGAACTACGAAGCCCAGGTCAAGAAGGGCAAGCTCAAGCAAGACAAGCTCGATGCGCGCATGGCCTTGCTGAGCACCACGTTGAACTACGGCGACTTGAAAGACGCTGACATGGTGATCGAGGCCGTGTTCGAAGAGCTTGGCGTCAAGGAGGGTGTGTTCAAGTCGCTCGACGAAGTGATGAAGCCCGGTGCAATCCTCGCGAGCAACACCTCCACGCTTGACGTCAACAAGATCGCTGCCTTCACCAAGCGCCCACAAGACGTGATCGGCATGCACTTTTTCAGCCCCGCCAACGTGATGCGGTTGCTGGAGGTGATCCGCGGCGAGAAGACGGGCAAAGACGTGCTCGCCACCGTCATGCAGCTGGGCAAGAAGATCAAGAAGACCTGTGTGGTCTCGGGCGTATGCGACGGCTTCATCGGCAACCGCATGGTCGAGCAGTACTCGCGCCAAGCGGGCTTTTTGCTGGAAGAGGGCGCCACGCCCGAGCAGGTCGACAAGGCGATCGAGCGGTTCGGCTTCGCGATGGGCCCCTTCCGGATGGGCGATTTGGCTGGCAACGATGTGGGCTGGTACATCCGCAAGCGCCGCGCGGTGGAGCAGCCCGACCTGAACTACAGCAAGACCGCCGACCTGTTGTGCGAGATGGGCCGCTTCGGTCAGAAGACCAACGCCGGCTGGTACGACTACGTGCCGGGCAAGCGCGACGCCATTGCGTCGAAGGCCGTGGTCGAGATGATCGAGGGTGAGCGCGCTCGCAAGGGCATCACGCCGCGCAAGATCGGCGATGAAGAGATCGTGCAACGCCTGGTCTACGCGTTGGTGAACGAAGGCGCCAAGATCGTCGAAGAAGGTATTGCTTCGCGTGCCTCCGACATCGACATGGTTTACCTCACCGGCTACGGCTTTCCCGCCTACCGCGGTGGCCCGATGTGCTACGCCGACACCCAGGGCCTGTTCAACGTGGTGGCCAGCATGCGCCGCTTCGCACAGAACCCGCTGGACGACGCCACGTTCTGGGAACCCGCGCCCTTGCTGGCCAAGCTGGCCGCTGAAGGCAAGACCTTCAGCTGACAACAGATCCGACTCACACACTCCGTTCGCCCTGAGCCCGTCGAAGGGCTTCGACAGGCCTGAACGGGTATCAAAGGAGCACAAGATGAAACGAGCCAGCTTCACAACCATGGAATCCAGCACAGCCGCCGACTGGCAAACCATCCGCGAAGAATCTGCCCCCTTCCAGCGCTCGCTTCCCGACCGCCTGATCGCCCACTTGAAGCTGCTCGAAGGTGACTACGGCGGCTTCCCCGTCGATCGCTACACCCACTCGCTGCAGACCGCCACCCGCGCACTGAAGGCTGGATGTGACGACGAGTACGTGGTGTGCGCGCTGCTGCACGACATCGGCGACACCCTCGGCCCGGCCAACCACTTCGACATCGCCGCCGCCATCCTCAAGCCCTTCGTCAGTGAAGGCAATCTCTGGATGGTGCAGAACCACGGCATCTTCCAGGGCTACTACTTCTTCCACCACCTGGGGCTGGATCGCAACCTGCGTGACCAGTTTGCCGGTCACCCGCACTACGCACGCACCGAAGAGTTCTGCGCGCTGTACGACAACCCGGCTTTCGACCCGAAAGGCGAAACATTGCCGATGAGCGAGTTCGAGCCCGCGCTGCGCAACGTCTTCGCCAAGCCAAAGAACAGCATCTACATGCCGGCTCAAAAGGCCGCCTGAACACACACCCGCCTACCGGAGTTCCACATGACCTCAGCCGTGATCGTTTCCACTGCCCGCACGCCGCTCGCCAAGAGCTGGAAGGGCGCTTTCAACATGACGCACGGT
>JACMKW010000634.1 GCA_014379885.1 Rhizobacter sp. | reverse complement strand
GCGGCCATGCGGCCGCGGGCGGCGGCCGTGTTGATGGGCTTGGCCCGAAGTTGGCCCGGGCTGCTGACCCAGGGCGCACGTTGGGGCGGCAAGGTGCGCGCGATCGCCCCGCCGGCCCTTTCTTCGCATCGCGCTCACCCAAATTACCAAGAGGCTGCTTCGGCAGAACCCACATGAGCACCACCTTCGAACGCCTTGGCGCCATCCTGGCCAGAGACTACAAATTTTCACCTGAACAATTGACCCGCGACGCGCCGCTCGAAGGGCTGGGCATCGATTCCCTGGGCCTGGTCGAGCTGCTGTGGAATGTGGAGGAAGAGTTCAAGATCACGCTGGGCTCGCAGCCGGTGGAGATGCTCACCGTGGGTGACGTGGTTCGCTACATCGACGAGCTGGTTGCCAATCAGGCTGGTGTGTCGAAGGCGGGCGGCCGGGCGGGGTCGGCGTCGCTGCGGGTCACATGAGACGCCTGACATGAGACGCGTGGCGGTCAGCGGCATTGGCGTCGCCTCACCGCTGGGCAATAGCGCCGCCGAGGTGTTTGCAAATGCATGTGCGGGCCGCTCCGGCATCCACCGGCTAGACATCCCTTTCGCCTCACGACTTGTCGCGCCCTTGGCCGCCACGGCCCAGCTCGACGCAGACGAACATTTCGAGCCCGCCAAGGCGCGCATGCTCGACCGCTTCAGCCTGCTGGCGCTCTATGCCGCCAACCAGGCCGTGATGGACTCACACCAGGCGCTGGCCGGCCTGGATCGCGAGCGCGCCGGCGTGTTCGTCGGCAGCGGCATGGGCGGCACGCACACCATGGACGGCGGCTACAAGACGCTTTATGGCGATGCGTCGGACCGCATCAAGCCCTTCACCATCCTGATGGGCATGCACAACGCCGCAGCCGCCTGGATCGGCATAGAGCACGATCTGCGCGGCCCGAACATGACCTACTCGACCGCGTGCTCGTCGTCGGCGGTGGCAATCGGTGAGGCCTGGCTGCGGGTGGCCAGCGGTCAACTTGAAGTGGCTGTGGCGGGGGGTGCGGAGGCGCCGCTTTCCAGCGGCTCGCTGAAAGCCTGGGAGGCACTGCACACCTTGGCCACCATCGACGCCGACGACCCGTCTGCCTCGTGCCGGCCGTTCTCGAAGAACCGCAGCGGCATGGTGCTGGGCGAGGGCGCGGCCATGCTGGTGATCGAGCCCTGGGAGCGCGCGGTGGCGCGTGGTGCGCCCATCCACGGCGAGATCCTGGGTTGTGGCCTGTCGAACGACGCGAGCCACATCACCCGGCCCAGCGTACAAGGGCAGGTTGCCGCGATGCGGGCCGCACTGCGCAGCGCCCGCATCGCGCCAGAGGCGGTGCAGGCCATCAACGCCCATGGCACGGGCACGCACGCCAACGACAGCACCGAAACCGCGGCCATTGCCGAGGTGTTCGGCGAGCGCGCCTTGCGCATTCCCATCAGCGCCACCAAGGCCATGCACGGCCACCTGCTGGGGGCCGCCGGGGCGCTGGAATGCGTGCTGTCGCTGCTGGCCATGAAGCATGAGCTGGCCCTGCCGACCATGCACCTGCAAATGCCCGACCCCGAATGCCACCTCGACTACGTACCCAACGTGGCCCGTGAGCACGTGTCGGCAAGAACCATGCTGTCGAACTCGTTTGCGTTCGGTGGGGCCAACGCCGTACTGGTGCTGGGTGTAGCGGGTTGATGGGGTCGGCTTCGCTGTAAGAAACCCTGACGCAGCCTCGACAAAAGCAATCAGGCTAGCCTGCGTCCAGTGGGTCGCAGAGGTGGCAGGGGTTGGCAGGTTCTTGCCAGCGGCCCGCGCTGCGACGATCATCACCACTGATTTTTCGTGAGTCCGTCGGGCTCGTTGTTCCCACCCCAGGAGAGAACATGCTCGACGCCGCGCGCGACATCATTCATGGCCTGCTTCAACCGGTGGCCGCCATAGCGCCCAAGTACTTTTATGACGCCCGGGGCTCGACGATCTTCGAAGAGATCACACGCCTCCCCGAGTACTACCCGACACGCACCGAGCGCGCCATCATGCAGCGCCATGCGGCCGACATCGCGCAGCGCGTGGGGCCCGGCCGCACGGTGATCGAGCTGGGAGCCGGCAATTGCGAGAAGGCGCGGTTTTTGTGCGAGGCCATTGCTGCCGCACGCTTCGTCGCGGTCGACATCTCGGAAGAGTTCTTGCACCAGTCGGTAGACAGGCTCAAGGCCGAGATGCCGGCGCTCGAGGTGCAGGCTTTTGCCGCCGACCTCACCGCCGAGATCGTGCTGCCTGCTGATGTGCCCCAGGCTGGGCGGGTGCTGTTCTACCCCGGGTCGTCCATCGGCAACTTCGACCCGCCAGAGGCGCTCGGCCTGCTCACGCGCATGCGCCACATGCTGCAAGACGACGGCGCGCTGCTCATCGGTGTGGATTTGCGCAAGGATGTGGCGGTGCTTGAAGCCGCGTATGACGACGCCGCTGGCGTGACGGCAGCGTTCAACCTGAATGTGCTGGCCCATGTGAACCTTTTGATCGGCAGCGACTTCGATCTGTCCGACTGGCAGCACCGCGCTTTCTACAACGCCGATGCGTCGCGCATCGAGATGCACCTGGAAGCGGTGGCCGATTGCACCGTCAACTGGCCCGATGGCGAGCGTGCATTTGCACGCGGCGAGCGCATTCACACCGAGAACAGCTACAAGGTCGACATCGAAGGCTTTGCGCGCTTGCTCGACGAAGCCGGCTTTCACAGCACGGTCGCCTGGACGGATGAGCGCCGCTGGTTTGCGGTGGTGCTGGCCTGCCCGTGATGAACGCTCACGAACTCAGCGCCCACTACCGACAGGTGCGCGAGCACACCCTGTCGTTGGCGGCGCCGCTCTCGGCCGAAGACTGCAGTGCCCAGTCGATGCCCGACGCGAGCCCGACCAAGTGGCACCTGGCGCACTCCACCTGGTTCTTCGAGACCTTTGTGCTGGAGCGATGGGAGCGCGGCTTCCAGCCCTTTGATGCCGCGTTTCGTGTGCTCTTCAACTCGTACTACAACGCGGTGGGCGACAAGCACCCACGCGCGCAGCGCGGCTTGCTCACCCGGCCTTCGCTCGATGCCGTGAAGGCCTACCGAGCCGATGTAGACAGACGGTTGTTGCAGCACTTGCCCACGGCCGAGCCTGCGGTGTTGGCGCTGGTGGAGCTCGGCCTGCACCACGAGCAACAGCACCAGGAGCTGTTGCTGACCGACGTGCTCCACCTGTTCTCGTGCAACCCGCTGCTGCCGGCTTACCGCGCAGCACCGCCGCGCGAGGCGCCGGCACCGGCGTTGCGCTGGCATGCGTTTGCCGAAGGCCTGTGCGAGATCGGCCATGGCGGCGAAGGTTTTGCCTTCGACAACGAAAGCCCGCGCCACCGCGTGTTCCTGCCGGCGTTCGAGATCGCATCGCACCTGGTCACCAACGCCGAGTACGCGGCGTTCATCGAGGCCGGTGGCTACCGCAACCACGCGCTGTGGTTGTCTGAAGGGTGGGATTGGCTGAAGACGCAGGGCCGCGAGCACCCGCTCTACTGGCGCCGCAACGACAAGGGTTGGCAGGAATTCGGCCTCGACGGCCTGAGCACGCTGGGGCCGCACAACCCGGTGTTGCATGTGTCGTACTACGAGGCCGACGCCTACGCGCGCTGGGCTGGCGCACGTTTGCCCAGCGAGGCCGAGTGGGAGCACGCGGCGCACGAGCCCGGCATGCAACAACTGAGCAGCGACTGCTGGCAGTGGACGGCCAGCGCCTACCTGCCGTACCCCGGCTTTCGCGTGAGCGAAGGCGCAGTCGGTGAATACAACGGCAAGTTCATGGTCAACCAGATGGTGTTGCGCGGCGGGTCGAGCGCCACGCCGCGTTCGCATGTGCGGGCGAGCTACCGCAACTTTTTCTCCGCAGGCGCCTGCTGGCAGTTCAGCGGCATCCGGCTGGCGCGCTAACGCCTTCACGTAAATATCTATAGGCTTTTTAGATACATCAGATCATCATGGCTTGATTGGCAATCAACCCAGGGTTGGTTCATCTGATGAGGAGACAAGCCGTGAAGCGTATTCACCTGTGGGCCGCCGTTTGTGCGGCCTTGTCTGTGGCGCCGGCCTGGGCGCAGAGCAGCTACCCGAACAAGCCCATTCGCCTGGTGATCGGCTACACCCCGGGCGGTGCGGCCGACGTGATCGCGCGCATCGTGGGTGATGCGATGTCTCGGCAGCTCGGCCAACCCATCAATGTGGACAACAAGCCCGGCGCGGGCAGCACGCTCGGCTCCGACATCCTCGCGCGCGCTCCGGCTGACGGCTACACCCTGGGCCTGGCCACGGCCACGCTCTATGGCATTGACCAGCACTTGTACAAAGCGAAATACACGCCGGCCGACTTCACGCCGATCACCCGTTTCACCATCTCGCCGTTGGTGCTGGCGGTGAGCAAAAACACCGGCGTGAAAAACGTGCAGGAGTTGGTGGCCTATGCGAAGGCCAACCCCGGCAAGCTGAACTACGCGTCGTCAGGCATCGGCGGCTCGCCGCACATCGCGGGCTTGAGCTTCGAAAAAGCCGTGGGCACGAAGATGACCCACATCCCGTTCAAGGGCGGTGCACCGGCCTTGCAATCGGTGGCGTCGGGGGATGTGCACTTGTCGTTCGGCACGGCGTCGTCGGTGCTGCCGCTGGGCCAGCAAGGGCTGGTGCGCATGCTGGGTGTCACCACCGCGCAGCGCTCGGCCATTGCCCCCGAGCTGCCCACGGTGGCCGACTCAGGTCTACCGGGTTTCGAGTTCACCTTCTGGTTCGGCCTCTTCGGCCCGGCCAATTTGCCGAAAGACGTGAGCGACAAACTCTTCGCTGCCGCCACCAAGGTGCTGGCCGACCCGGAGGTCAAGGCCAAGCTGCTGGCCGGTGGCAACGACGCATTGCCTTCGCGTTCACCAGCCGAGTTTCACGAGTGGGCCGGTGCCAATGGGCGTGCCGTGCTGGAGCGGGTGGAGCAGGCGGGGGTGAAGCTGGAGTAGGCCTGCCTCCGTTCGAGGTTCTGTCGAAGGGCTTGGTGACATGCGCGCAACCCTTCGACAAGCTCAGGGCGAACGGAACTTTCGCTTCCCGGCAAGTCGGCCAACGGCTCGAATAACTCGTTCGGGCTGAGCCCGTCGAAGCCTTGGTTGGCATGTGGACAGGCCCGTCGGCAGGCTCAGGGCGAACGGAGCAACGGGCTGCACCTCAAGACGTTTCCACCTTTCACTGCGCTGCTACCGAATCGACAAAAGCCTCGATGCGCGCCACCTTGAACGATGGCCGCGCCTGCGCACGCTCCCACCACTCGTTCACCCGCGTGTTTGAGGCCAACGCAGGTGCATTCAATTCGCTGATGCGCATCACGAACGGAATGGCGGCAATGTCGGCCAGCGAGAAGCGCTCACCGATCAACCAGCCGCAGCCGCTGGTTGCCAGCATGGCGTCCATGCGGGCCAGCAGCGCCAGCAGCCCTGTCATCGCATTGGCTTTCTCTTCGTCGGTATAGGGCTTGCGCGCCACGCGTGTCCAGGCCTCGCGGCGCGCGGCCGTGGGGATGCGTGCAAGCCGTTCTTCGAGCTGCGCTTCGCTCCACTGGCTGGCGACAGGCTGCATCGCGATGCTCCAGTTGAAGACGATGATGTGGGGCAAGCACTTCTCGTCGATCCAGCGCACGAAGTTGCGCATTTCCAGGCGCTGGTACGGGCCGCTCGGAAAGATGGGCGGCTCGGGAAAGCTTTCTTCCAGGTACTCGGCGATGAACGAGCTTTCGTACAACACACGGCCGTCGTGCAGCAGGGTGGGCACCACGCCGTTGGGGTTCATGGCCAGATACTCAGGCGAGTGCTGCTCGCCTTTCACCATGTCGACCAACCGGCTCTCATAGGCCAAGCCCTTTTCGGCCAGGCACAGTCGCACGCGGCGCGAGGCGCTGGAACGCCAACCGTGATGAAGCACAAACATGGGTGTCTCCGCTGGGTGATTGAAAGATCAGGGGAAAGGTCAGGGCACGAGGATCGCCGCACCCGTGGTCTGCCGGCTTTCCAGCTCGGCATGCGCACGCCGCGCATCGCGCAATGCATAGCTGCGGTCAACCTCGGGCCGCACTGCGCCGCTTCGCACCGCGGCGGCATAGGTCTCGGCCGATTGCCGCAGCTCGGCAGGTGTGCCGGTGAAGCTGCGCAGCGTAGGCCGGCACACGGTGAGTGACTTGGCGTGCAGGCGTTGCAGGTCGAACGCTTCCACATCACCCGAGGCCGTGCCGTAGTTGATGGCCATGCCGCGTGAGCGCAGGCAGTCGAGCGAGGGCACGAACACGTCGCGGCCCACCGCGTCGTAGACCACGGCCACGCCTTCGCCCTCGGTGATCTCGCGCACACGGGCCACGAAGTCTTCTTCGCGGTAGTTGATGACGTGGTGGCAGCCATGTTCGAGCGCCACCTCGCGCTTGGCCGCCGAGCCCACGGTGCCAATCACTTCGGCGCCCAGCGCACGGCCCCAGGCCGAGAGGATCTGCCCCATGCCGCCCGCCGCGGCGTGCACCAGGATGCGGTCGCCACGCTGCACGGCGTAGAGGCGGTGCAGCAGGTACTCGGCCGTCATGCCGCGCAACAAGGTGGCTGCGGCCGTTTGCAGGCTCAGGCCGTCAGGCAGCGGCAACGTGCGCAGTGCCGGCACCAGCCGCGTGCCGGCATACGCGCCCGGGTGCAGGTAGGTGACGGCTTGGCCGATCTCGAAGCCTTGCACGCCCGCACCGATGGATTCAACGATGCCTGCCCCCTGCGAGCCCAGCACCACCGGAAACTGCGTGGCGCCGTGCGGCCCGTGAGCGCCCTGGCGCTGGTACACGTCGGCGAAGTTCAGGCCAATGGCCTGCTGCACGATGCGCAACTCGCCCGGGCCGGGGTCGGCCACCTCGATCTCGGTGAACTCGA
Source organism: Rhizobacter sp. (assembly GCA_014379885.1). The sequence continues at coordinate 1,131 of JACMKW010000634.1, read as the reverse complement.
GCACCTCGGGGCCGCCGTGGCGGTGAACAAGAATGGCAGGGCAACGCAGCTTGGGCATAGGCTTGGTATACGGTCAATACGTGTAGATATATTAGAGGCGGCGATCCCATCCGCCATCGGGCATTCCCCGCCCTGCGCAGTTCGTACCTGCCAGCAGGCCAAATCAGCACGCTGGAAGAGCGTGATTGAAACGCGCAAGATCACCCGCCAACAGAGAGGTTGACCATGCCATACGACACCACCAGCAGCACGCCGAAGATCACTGCGATGCGCGTCATCCCCGTCGCGGGGCGTGACGCCATGCTGCTCAACCTGAGCGGCGCCCACGGCCCCTTCTTCACGCGCAACCTGGTGCTGCTGGCCGACAACGCCGGCCGCCAGGGTGTGGGCGAAGTGCCCGGCGGCGAGAAGATCCGCCAGACGTTGGAAGACGCGGCCTCGCTCGTCATCGGCCAGCCGGTGGGCGACGTGCAGCGTGTGCTGCGCACCGTGCGTGAACGTTTTGCCGACCGCGATGCGGGTGGGCGCGGCCTGCAGACCTTCGACCTGCGCACCACCATCCACGTCGTCACCGCCATCGAATCGGCCGGGCTCGATTTGCTCGGCCAGCACCTGGGCCTGCCGGTGGCGGCGCTGCTCGGCGAAGGGCAGCAGCGCGACTCGGTCGAGATGCTGGGCTACCTGTTTTTCGTGGGCGATCGCTCAAAGACCGACCTGCCTTATGCACAACCCACCGACGAATCGGCCGACGCCGACGACTGGCAGCGCCTGCGCCATGAGCCCGCGATGACACCGCAGGCCGTGGTGCGCCTCGCCGAAGCGGCGCGTGCGCGCTACGGCTTCAACGACTTCAAGCTCAAGGGCGCGGTGCTCGCGGGCGAGGCCGAGATCGAAGCGGTGAGGGCGTTGCACGAGCGCTTTCCAACAGCACGCGTGACGCTCGACCCGAACGGTGGTTGGCTGCTCAAAGACGCCGTGCGCCTGATGCGCGACATGCACGGCGTGGTGGCCTATGCCGAAGACCCGTGCGGGGCGGAAGGCGGCTTCTCGGGCCGCGAGGTGATGGCCGAGTTCCGCCGCGCCACCGGCCTGCCCACGGCCACCAACAGGGTCGCGACCGACTGGCGCCAG
>JACMKW010000633.1 GCA_014379885.1 Rhizobacter sp. | reverse complement strand
GGGCCTGAAGAGCCTGCCTGTCACTTCGGTGGCTGACTTGCTGGCCGCCAAGGCCTCCCCGCTCGGCACTGCAGCCGCCGCGTCCGCACCCGCCGCCAGCGCCAGCCAGCCCGCCCAGGCGTCGCGCGACACCTGGCTGTACCGCCATGGTGTGGAGGTCACGCTGCGTGGCAACTACGCCGACCTGCTGGCCTACCTGAACACGCTGGAGCACCTGCCGCGCCGTGTCTATTGGGGCGAGCTGAAGATCAACGCACAAGACAGCCCGTCGGTGGTGATGACCTTGACGGTCTACACCATCAGCCTGGAAAAAACATGGTGGGTCATATGAGCAATCTCTTCTGGATCACCCTGGTGGGCTCGCTCGCAGCCAGCGCGCATGTGCTGGCCGAAGACAACCTGCCCGACCCCACACGCCCGCCCGCGGGCCTGCAAACCGCCGGTGCGGCTTCGGCGCCTGCCGTGGCCGATGTGCTGGTGCTGCAGTCGGTGCTGCTGAACGCTGGCCGCGCACCTGCCGCCGTGATCAGCGGCCAGTTGGTACCTCTGGGCGGCCTGGTGGGTGAACTGCGCCTGGCCCAGGTCACTGAACACGGCGTGCAGCTCAAGGGGCCGCAAGGCACCACCACGCTCAGGCTGATGCCTGACGTACACAAACAGGCGCGGGCTCACCGCATGGAGCCGACGAAATGACCACGACATCCTCCACCGTCATTCCCGTGAAAACGGGAATCCAGCATCGCCGCACATCGTGGATTCCCGCCATCGCGGGAATGACGATCGCGCTGGCCGGCTGCGCCTCGACGCAACTGCCGCCGCAAGCCACGCTCGACCGCATCAAAGACGAAATGGCCCGCGCATCAGCACGCGAAGCCAGCAAACCCGTGGCCCCGCCCGACGCGGTGAATCGCGCGCTGCTGCCCCCGCTGCAAGCCGAGCCGGTGCGCTTGCCAGCGCCCAGCGAGCCCCGCTTCGACCTGGCCGTGTCCAACGCACCCGCGCAGCAGGTGTTCCTGCAAATCGTGACCGGCACGCGCTACAGCATGCTGGTCGCACCCGAAGTGACCGGCACGGTGGCACTGAACCTGAAAAACGTGACGGTGCGCGAAGCCCTCGACGCACTGCGCGACCTGTACGGCTACGAATACACGCTGCAGGGCACACGCATCCACATCCAGCCCAACGCCTTGCAAACGCGCATCTTCCAGGTCAACTACCTGGCCGGCAAACGCAGCGGCACCAGCAACACACGCGTGATCTCGGGTTCGGTGTCATCGGCCAGCGCCGGTGGGAGCCCCACGCCTGCCAGCCCGAGCACGCCAGCCACACCGAGCGGCAGCGGCGGCAGCACGCAGGTATCAGCGCAGAGCAGCCACATCTCGACCGAAACGAACCACGACTTCTGGGGCGAGCTGCGCGAAACACTCTCGGCAATCGTCGGCACCGAAGGCAACCGCAAGATCATCGTCAACCCGCTGTCGGGCGTGGTGGCGGTGCGGGGGTTTCCGCAAGACATTCGCAACACCGAGAACTACCTGCGCATGACGCAGCTGATCGTGGAACGCCAGGTGATGATCGAAGCCAAGATCATCGAGGTGCAGCTCTCCGACAGCTCCAGCAGCGGCGTGAATTGGTCGGCGTTCCGCAACGCCAACAGCCACGTGTCTGCCGGGCCCATCTCACCGGGCACCAATTTGCTGAACTCCAGCGTGTTCGGTGCCAACTCGATGACCACCGGCTCCAACACGCCGGGCACCTCGCTCAGCGGTGTGCCGGGCTCCAGCCTCATCTCCGACTCCACCAACCTGGGCAGCCTGTTCGGCCTGGCCTTCCAGAGCCCTAACTTCGCGGCCATGCTGCAGTTCCTGGAGACACAGGGCAACACACAGGTGCTGTCGAGCCCGCGCATCGAAAGCATCAACAACCAGTAGGCGGTGCTGAAGGTCGGTACCGATGAATTTTTCGTCACCGGCGTGAGCACCACGGTCACCACCTCGGGTTCGGGCGCCCCGGTCGTGACCCCGACGATCACGGTGCAACCCTTCTTCTCGGGCATCTCGCTCGACGTGACGCCGCAGATCGACGACAACGACCAGATCATCCTGCACCTGCACCCCTCGGTGAGTGTGGTGGCCGAGAAGCAGAAGAACGTGAACCTGGGCACCCAGCTCGGCACCTTTCAGTTGCCGCTGGCCGCCAGCACGGTGAACGAGAGCGACTCGGTGGTGCGTGTGCAAGACGGCCACATCGTCGCCATTGGCGGGCTGATGAAGCAACAACAATCCACCTCGGCCTCGGGCCTGCCGGGTACGACCGATTCGGCCTTGGGTGCCCTGGTGGGCACCAAGAGCCGCAGCGGTGGAAAGAGCGAGCTCGTGATCCTGCTCAAGCCGACCATCATCCGCAACGAGCGCAGCTGGCAGGCCGACGCGGCTGACACGCAAGAGCGCCTGAGCAAGTTCAAGTAGACCTGCCATGTACCTCGCCCATTTCGGCCTGCATGAATTGCCCTTCGGCCTGACGCCCGACACGGCGTTTGCGTTCGCCACGCGTGCGCACCAGGAAGCCCTGAACACGCTGCTGATGGCAGCCAGCAGCGGCGAGGGCTTCATCAAGATCACCGGCGAGGTGGGCACCGGCAAGACGCTCTTGTGCCGCCGGTTCCTTGCCACACAGGGAGACGACTGCGTCACCTGCTATTTGCCCAACCCGCTGCTCACGCCCACAACTTTGCTGCTGGCCCTGGCCGACGAGTTGGAGTTGAAAGCGGCAGCGAATGCCACCGAATACCAGCTGCTCAAGTCCATCAACGACGAGCTGCTGGCGCTGGCCGCCGAAGGCCGCCACGTGGTGGTGTGCGTCGACGAAGCCCAGGCCTTGCCGCTCAAGAGCCTGGAAACGCTGCGTTTGCTCTCGAACCTGGAAACCGAAAAACGCAAGCTGCTGCAAGTGGTGCTGCTCGGTCAGCCGGAGCTCGACACTCGGCTTGCGCTGTCGTGCATGCGGCAGCTGCGGCAACGCATCTCTTTCCACTACCGCCTGACGGGCATGGACCGCCCGGAACTGCGCCAATACCTGCACCACCGCATGCGTGTGGCGGGTTACGACAGCACCGAGGTGTTCACCGCCCCGGCGATAGCCGCGCTGCAACGCGCCAGCGGCGGCACACCGCGCCTGGTGAACATCCTCGCCCACAAGGCCTTGTTGACGGTGTTCGGTGCCGGTGGTTTCATCGTCGAAGCCCAGCATGTGCGCGCCGCTGCACGCGACACCGATGGCTCGCTGTCTTGCAGGCCACGCTGGCTCAACTGGTTAAATTGGAGCGCCCGATGAGCCTCATCAACCAGGTGCTGCGCGATCTGGACAAGCGCCAGGCCGCCAAGGCCGAGGCAGCCCCAGGGGCCGTCAAGACATCCAAACTTTTGCCGACCAAGGCCACGGCGTTGCAGCGGGCGGCACGTTGGGGCATCGGCATCGTGGCCACTG
>JACMKW010000632.1 GCA_014379885.1 Rhizobacter sp. | reverse complement strand
GGTGGTGGCGGTGGCCGCTCCGGTGGTGGCGGCGGCTACGGCGGTGGTGGCAGCAGCGGCGGTGGCCGCGGCGGCTACTGAAGCCTTCGCACTGAGCCGCTTCGTGTAAGCAGGCTCAAGCAAGAAGCGGTGAGTGCGCAAGCACCCACCGCTTTTTTCATGCCTTGTTTGTTTCTCAAGCCTTGCGCTGGCGGCGCCTCCACACAGCCCGCACGCCCCAACCCAACAGGGCCAGCAGCAAACCCCAGGGCACCACCACCACGACAAAGCTGATCAAGCCCGCCAGACTCTGGGCGAGCTGGCGGCCGGCGCCCGTGACAGCGTCGCTGACGGGTGACCACACCCCGGTTTCGAGCACCGAAGCGCGGGCCACGAAGCTCAGCGTGACGTGCACCTTGTCGGTCTGGCCGGCCAGGGCCTTGCGGCGCGAGGCCAGGCTGTCGAGCTCGCTTTGCACGCGCACCAGTTCGCGTTCGACCTCGATCAGGTCTTTGAGCTTGGCGCCCGGCGTGGCCATGAGGCGGCGCAGGTTGTCGCGGAACTCGCCCATGTTTTTCAGGCGCGCTTCGGTGTCGATGACCTCGTCGGTCTTGTCTTCGGCGGTCTTGTTGTGCTGACCCACGCTGCCCAGCGCACTCACCTGTTTGAGAAAAGCCTCCAGCTTGTCGGGCGGCACGCGGGCTTCGAGCTGGGCTTGGGCGGGGCGGCGCTGGTCATCTCGTGTCAAGGTGGAGGCCAGCACATCACAGCCCATGGTTGCGCAGGCCTCATTGGCGGTGCGCCAGGCCGTCTCGACCGTTTCGGGCTCGGTCTGGATCTGCAGGTCGTGCCTCACCGCCAGGTAGCGGCGCAGCGACGGGGCGGCATCCGGCGCCGCGGCTTCGGCCGCCACACCCGATCTCCTGGCATCGGCATACAAAGCGGGTGCCGCCGCCTTCTGCTCCCGGGCTGCGGACGCTTCGGTCTGGCGCTTCTGGCCGCAGGCACCCAGCAGCAAAGCGGCGGCCAAGGTGAACATGATCAAGGCTGATCGCATGAGAGCTCCGTGAAAACTGTGATGCCTCTTCTACGGCGCAAACCCGGCAACAGGGTTGAAATGCCTTCACTCGCCCTGGCGGAGCTTTCGCGGGCGACCGGCCAGCACGCGGTCGAACAGTGCGTTGGGCAAGAGGCGCATGAGCTTGGCCACCACCCCCATCTGCCACGGGATCACGCGGTAGCTCACGCCCGCAGTGATGGCGGCGAACGATTTGTCGGCAAACGCGTCGGGCTGCATCAGGAACGGCATGCTGTAGCGGTTCTGGCTGGTCAGTGGTGTGGCCACGTAGCCGGGCACGATGGTCACGACCCTCACCCCATCGTTGCGCAGCTCGCCGCGCAGCGTTTCGCAGTAGCTGATGACGGCCGCCTTGCTAGCGCAGTAGGCACCGTGCCCGGGCAGGCCGCGGATGCCGGCCACGCTGGCGATGCCCACCAGCGTGCCCGCGCGGCGGGTGCGCATCGCGGCAACAAAGGGTTGGAAGGTTGCGGCCATGCCGATGTTGTTGGTCTCGTAGGTGGCGCGCATGACCTCGAGGTCGCTCGGCACTGCCGTGTCGATGCCGATGCTGATGCCGGCGTTGGCGATTACCACGTCGGGCAGGCCCTGAGCCTCGGTGCAGGCACGACCGGCGGCGGTGATGCTGGCGATGTCGCGCACATCGGCGCCGTAGACGGCGTAGCGCGATGCCTCCAAGCCCTGCGCCTGGGCCCAGGCCTGCACCTCTCCGGCACGGCGCGCCACCAGCGCCAGGCGGTAGCCGGCGCGGTAGAAGCGCGCGGCGAGCGCCTGACCGATGCCGCTGGACGCGCCGGTGATGAAAACCAACGGGCTCATGAGGGTACCTTCATGCTGCGCATTCCGGTATTCGCTCTTGGGGCGGCCCGGCGCGCTCATGGGGGCACCGCCATGCCCTTGGGCAGAAAGCTGGCGCGCATGCGCCCGCTGAACTGGATCAGGCGGTCGAGGTGGCTGTACTCCATGCCGTCGGCCTGCACCTGGGTGGCGCCGCGCGTCACCGTTACCGGCAGGTGCGACCGCACCCGCTCGGTGTCGAGAAAAGCATGCAGGAATTCGCCGCGGAAGTTGATGGCCGCATCGGTCGCCGTGGCTTCACGCACGATCTCGGCGCCGCCCAGCAGTTGCAGCTCGGTGGCAGCGCCGTTCGAGATGGCACGGCGCGCGGTGGCGATGGTGACGCGTCCATCGGGACCGACGGCGCGCAGCCGCACGTTGTCGATCTCCAGCGTGTCGGTGTCAGGGTAGTGGCGCATGGCGTCGCCCTCGATCTGCGCGCGCAGAGGCCCAAGCGGCGTGAAGCGCTGGACCGCGAAGTTGCGCATCTCGTAGTCGGGCTCGTGGCGCAGTGGTGTGGCGGCACGCGCCTCGCCAGCCAGCGGCGTGTTCTTCACCAGCCACCAAGTGCCCAGTGCGAGCAACATCATCAACAACAGCGGCAGGTAGGACGACACCATTTCGAGCAAGCGCCAACGCCACGGCTGCGCCACCCCATGGTTCAGCGAGGGTGCGGGCGGCGGGTCGAGGGTCGCCGCGTCGTTCAGCGCCAGAACTTCAGGGACGTCCATCGCGCGCGGTGTCGAGCGTCGTGAGGTGCCCTTGCAGCAGCGTGGCGTAACGCCCTGCGGCGGTGAGCAACAGATCGCAGCATTCGCGTGCCGCGCCGTGGCCACCAGCTGCCGTGGTCACATGGTGGGCCAGGGCACGGACTTCGGTGTGCGCGTTGGCCGGCGCGCACGCAAAGCCCGCGCGCGCCATCAAAGGCAGGTCGGGCCAGTCGTCGCCCATCGCGGCGAGTTGCTCCCAAGCAAGTTGCAGTGGCGCAAGCAGCGCCTCGGCCGCAGCCAGCTTGTCGTGTACACCGTACACCGCGTGCACGATGCCCAGGTCGGCCACACGCCGCCGCACGGCCGGCGAGTCGCGGCCGGTGATGACGATGGGGGTGATGCCGCCCTGCGCCAGCAGCTTCAGACCATGGCCGTCGAGCGTGTTGAAGGCCTTGAACTCTTCACCGCGTTCGCTGATGTAGATGCGGCCATCGGTGAGCACACCGTCGACGTCGAAGATGGCGGCTCGCACCGCCTGCGCCTGCAGCAGCAGCTCAGGCGTGAACTGAAGCACCGGGGTGATTTGGCGCATCAGATGACCTTGGCGCGCATCAGGTCGTTGAAGCTCAGCGCGCCGACCAAGGTGCCGGCTTCGTCGACCACCAGCACGAGTGTGATGCGCGCTTCTTCCATCAGGTCGGCGGCTTCGACGGCAAGTGCATTCGGCCGCACGGTGCGCGGCTTGCGGTGCATCACTTCGTGCGCCATGAGGCCACGCAGGTCGCGCCCCTGTTCAATGCAGCGCCGCAGGTCACCGTCGGTGAAGATGCCGAGCACCCGGCCGCCGTCGTCGGTGACGATGGCCGCGCCCAGGCTCTTGGCACTCATCTCCCGCATGACCTCGGTGAACGTGGTGTCGGGGCTAACGCGTGGCAGCGAATCACCAGTGCGCATCAGGTCGTGCACATGGGTGAGCAGCTTGCGGCCCAGGCTGCCGCCCGGGTGCGAGCGCGCGAAATCATCTTCGCGAAAACCGCGTGCATCGAGCAGCGCTACGGCCAGCGCATCGCCAAGCGCCATCTGGGCGGTCGTGCTCGCGGTGGGTGCGAGGTTGAGCGGGCAGGCTTCCTGGTCGACCGCGCTGTTGAGCGCAATGTCAGCATGCTGGGCCAGGGTGGATTCGGGCTGCCCCGTCATCGCCACCAGCGTGATGCCCACACGTTTGAGTGCGGGCAGGATGGCGGTGAGTTCGTCGACCTCGCCCGAGTTGGAGATGGCCAGCACCACATCACCCGGCGCCACCATGCCCAGGTCACCGTGGCTCGCTTCAGCGGGGTGCACAAACATCGCCGGTGTGCCGGTCGACGCGAGCGTGGCGGCAATCTTGCGGCCCACATGGCCGCTCTTGCCCATGCCCATCACCACCACACGGCCCTTGCAGCCCAGCATGGCTTTCACCGCAGCGGCGAACTCGGGGCCCTGGCGTGCCTTCAAACCCAGCAGGGCCTGAGCTTCAATGTCGAAGGTATCGCGCGCAAGTTGCAGCGCACGCTCGGCATCGAAGGGGGGGGCATTGGTGGCTTTGGCAGACACTGCGCAGATCGCCCCGCGAAGGGGGTCGTCCAGTAGGATGCGGCGATTGTAGGCACGCAGCTTGCGCGAACGCGCTGCTCTCCCGAGTCATCGCATGGCCTCCACCCTCGAACTCGTTCTGCTCTACCTCGTCGCCGCGGTGGCCGGCGTGGTGGTGTGCCGCTCGCTGCGGCTACCGCCCATGTTGGGCTACCTCGCGGTGGGTGTGCTGATCGGCCCCAACGCACTGGCGTTGGCCAAGGGCTCGGCCGGCATCACCTACCTGGCCGAGTTCGGCGTGGTGTTCCTGATGTTCGTCATCGGGCTCGAATTCAACCTGCCCAAGCTCAAGAGCATGCGCAAGCTGGTGTTCGGCCTCGGCCTGAGCCAAGTGGCACTGACCATCGTGCTCGCGGTGCTGGGCAATGCCTTGTTGGCCTGGGCCTTCAGCCTGGCGGGCCGTGGCTGGGGCCTGGGGTGGCAGAGCGCCGTGGCCCTGGGTGGCGCGCTGGCAATGAGCAGCACGGCCATCATCGTGAAGCTGATGGCCGAACGGTTGGAGCTGGAGAGTGAACATGGCCGCCGCGTGATGGGCGTGCTGCTGTTTCAAGACTTGGCCGTGGTGCCGCTGCTGGTGCTGATCCCGGCCCTCGGTTCGTCACCCGAAAAACTGGCCAGTGAGCTTGCGTTCGCTGCCCTCAAGGCCGGCGCCTTGCTCACCGTGCTGTTGGTCGGTGGCCAGCGGGTGATGCGTTGGTGGCTCACGTTGGTGGCTCGCCGCAAGAGCGAAGAGTTGTTCATCCTCAACCTGCTGTTGGTGACGCTGGGCCTGTCGTGGCTCACCGAACACGCCGGCCTGTCGCTCGCGCTGGGTGCGTTTGTGGCCGGCATGCTGATCGCCGAGACCGAATACAAGCACCAGGTGGAGACCGACATCCGGCCCTTCCACGATGTGCTGCTGGGATTATTCTTCATCACCATCGGCATGAAGCTCGACGGCGAGATCATCCTGGCCCAATGGCCGCTGGTGCTGCTGCTGAGCGTGCTGCCGGTGCTGTTCAAGTTTGTGCTGGTGGCGGCGCTGGCCAGGGGTTTCGGCGCCGCCCCGGGCGTGGCGCTGCGAACCGGCCTCTACCTCGCCCAGGCCGGCGAGTTCGGCTTCGTGTTGCTGACACTGGCCACCCAGGAAAAGCTGATTCCGGCGTATTTGCAAAGCCCGGTGCTCGCCAGCATGGTGTTGTCGATGCTGGCCACACCGTTCATCGTGATGTACAGCAACCGCATCGTGATGCGCCTGAGTGCCAACGACTGGATGATGCAGTCGGTGGCCATGACCAGCATCGCCAAACGCGCCATCAACACCGAGGCGCACATCATCATTGCCGGTTACGGCCGCAGCGGCCAGAACCTGGCACGCCTCCTCGACGGCGAACACATTCCCTACATGGCACTCGACCTCGACCCCGACCGTGTGCGCCAGGCCGCCGCCGCCGGCCAGAGCGTGGTGTTCGGCGACGCCGCCCGCCTGCAAAGCCTGATGGCCGCCGGCCTGGCACGCGCGAGTGCGGTGGTGGTCAG
>JACMKW010000631.1 GCA_014379885.1 Rhizobacter sp. | reverse complement strand
TCGGCACGCGGGCGGTCCCGGTTCATGTCGCGCAGGTCACGGTCGTTCACCGGGCGGAAAGCCGGTGCCACCGGCTGGCGGCGCTCCACCACGCCAGCAGGCACGATCGTCACCGCTTGCGGCAGGCCACGATTCACGTAACGCGTGCCGGCCATGAACTGCGCCGGGTTGTTGATGATGGTGGTGGTGTTGACCGTGGTGATGTTGGTCACGTGCGTGACGTTCACGTTCCGCACATAACGCGGGCTCACACGGTATCCGGGCACATAGACCTCACGCGGCCCGAGCGGGAACCAGCCGACGTTGGGCGCACGACCCACCGAAACAGACACGCTCACGTTGGGCCCACCCACCCAGGCCACGAGCGCCGGGGCGTAGACGGGGCGTGCTGCATAGCGCCCGGGCGTCCAGCACCAGGCGCTGCGGTGGTACACCCAGCGGCCGTAGTGGAACGGTGCAAAACCCCAAGGCGCATCGTCAACCCAGGTCCAGCCCCAGGGGTGCACCCAGGCCCAGTGGCCCATGCGGTACGGCGCCCAGCCGGGAACCACTTCGCGCGGCGTCCAGATCGGCCCGTATTCGGTGGTCTGCTCCCAGCGGCCATAACGGTCGAGGTCTTCCACACCGGTCATTTCAGGCGATACGTAGCGCGTGGAGACGCTGCGCTCTTCACGTGCGTCGCGTTGCGCCACCCAATCTCCGAATGCATCGCGCTTCGGGTCGGCGGTCACGTATTGGGGCACGCCACGTTCCCTCCAGAACTCCACACGCTGGCCTGGCTGCACCGGGAGCGCGGTGCCTTCGTGTTCGTAGGTGAGCTGCCCGTTCAAGGCGGTGGCCGAGGTGGTGTCGTCAACACGGTCAAAGCGGTAGTTGCCGGTGCCGTTGGCGCGAAAACGCCCTTCTTCGGTGGCGAGACTGAATTCGTTGGCGGCTTCGCGGGTGCGCAAGCGCGCAGTCGCGCTGCCGCTGTGCAGCAGCACGCTCACGCGGCTGTCATCAAGCGCTTGCACTTCGAGCTCAGTGTTGGGTGCGATGCGCAGCACGGAGGAGCCGATGCGCACCTCGGCGCGACCATCGTTTTCGGTGGAGATGCGGTCACCGCTGGTGACGGGGCGGTTGCGGGTGGCCGCAATCCATTCGTTGCTGTCGGTCGCGTAAATCCAGACCTGCCCGTTCAGCTCGGACAAACGGCCGGCACGGTCTGGTGGATCAACTGGGTCAGCCGCGCGGGCGGGCAAAGCCAGCAGGCTGAGCATCACGAGCCCGACCAACAAGCCCAGCCACTGGGCAGGGCGAAGGGTGTGAAAGGTGCGCCAGGTGGGCGCGGCGAGTTCCTGGTGTTTCATGGGCGAGTCTCGCTTTCGAGTGCAGTGAACCGCAAGGGTTCCGCTTACAACGCACCATGCAGGCAATGGGCTGACGACAGAAACGTTTCTTCGCAAAACTCCGGGGCTTGAGGCCGCGGTCGAGCCCTTGCTCAGTCGTCGTCTGCCGGGTCGAGATCGGGAAACAGCACACTCGTGAAGCCGAACTGCGTAAAGTCGCGCACTCGCATCGGGTAAAGCTTGCCGATCAGGTGGTCGCATTCATGCTGCACCACCCTGGCGTGGAAACCATCGGCCTCTCGGTCAATGGGCCGCCCCTGCGGGTCAACACCGGTGTAGCGGATGCGCGCAAAGCGGGGAACCATGCCGCGCAGGCCGGGCACCGAGAGGCAGCCTTCCCAGCCGTCTTCTTCGTCGTCGGACAAGGGCGCGATGCGTGGGTTGATGAGCACCGTTTCGGGCACCGGCGGTGCATCGGGGTAGCGGTCGTTCTTCCTGAAGCCGAAGATCACCAGCGCCAGGTCAACGCCGATCTGCGGCGCCGCCAGGCCCGCGCCGTTGGCGGCGTGCATGGTCTCGAACATGTCGTCGATCAGCGCATTCAATTCGGGTGTGTTGAATTGCGTCACCGGCTTGGCCACGCGCAGCAAGCGCGGGTCGCCCATCTTGAGAATTTCGCGAACAGTCATGGCTGGATTTTGATTCAGGAGGTGGCGCAACTGAAGCTGCTGGCCGAATTCACGTCCCCCGAGCCCCGGTATCTGGGAAAGCTGGGGTAGCGACACAGTGGCCGCGACAACTCTAGCTGCCCCGTGCTCGGGCTCAGCTTGACCATGGGAAGGTTGCGCGACGACGGCCGTGTGCCAGCCTCAACCCACTGCGTCGTGGCCTCCAGAAAGTCGACCAGGTACGGGCCGACCCCGCCGCCGCAATGCTGCACGCCAGGCAGAAGGAAGAATTCCATCGCTGCATCACGCGTCGCCACGCCACCCGACTGGCTGGCCACGTCATTGAAGTACTGAATGGAGCCCTTGTAGCTGATGGCCCAGTCGTGTGTGCCGTGCGCCAGCACGAGCTTGCGCCCCTGCGCGAAGAAGGTGCTCAGGTTGGGGGATGCGTCGAGCGTGGCCGAAGCCGCAGCCAATTGGGGCTGGTAGTTGGCCGGCACGAAGCTGAGCGAGTTGAAGTTCGGGTTGCTGGTGAGCCAGTATTTGATGAGCCCATCAGCAAAGGTGAACTGCGCGCCGGTGTTGCTGGTCGGCGGATTGGTCACCCAGCCCGGCCAGCCCTGGTCTTCGCCGCCGGCATCCCAGCCGGGGTAGATCAGGCTGCCGTTGGCGCGGTACTCCGAGTAGATGGTGCGCGCCGCGGCCACCTGAGCGGTTGTGAGGCAGTTGCTGTTGTCGGCCCCCGTGCATTGCAAGACACCCGGGTCGAACTGGCAAGACTGAGGCCAGCTCACGATGCCATCAGCCAGCCCGTCGTTGGCATCACAACGCGCCACCACCGCACGGGCAATCGCGCCGGCCTTGGCCGAGTTGATGGCTGCACCGCTTGCGCTGACTGCCTGCGCGTTGCGAATGAAGGCCTGGAACAGCTCGGTGAAGCTGTGGGCGGGGGCGATGGACAAGATGCCGTCGTAATCAGCCGGGTAGCGGCTGGCCTGGATCAGCGCTTCACGCCCGCCGTTGGAGCAACCTTGAAAGTAGTGGCGCTGCGCATCGCGGCCATAACGCCTGCGAACAAGTTCCTTGGCCACCAGCAGCGTGGTGTGGGCCGAGAGATAGCCGAAGTCGTTTTGTGCCTGCGGGTTGTTGAGTGCAAACGAAGCGTCGAGCCCGTCGCCCACGTGGCCGCCGTTCGACGCCACCGTCACGTAAAACGCCGTCGATGCCACCGGTACCAGCGAGAGAGAGCCGTCCCAGCCGCCACCGCCGTTGTAAATGAGCTTGTTGTTCCACTGTGTGGGCAGGTTGACCTGGAAGAGAAAGCCCGACCGGATCGTGCCTTCGACCTGGCAGTACTCACCTATGCCTGCGGTGGCAGCTACGGTGGTGGTGCGTGTGATGGTGCCGCCGCCCGGGAGCGTTTGGCCATTGAGCGCGGCGCAGCTGGCAGGCGAGGCGGCTGGGGGCGTCTGGGTGTCCGCCCCCGGGCCACAACCAGACAAACCACCCAACATCAGCACCGCCGTTGCGGCCAGCATTCTCTTGGCGCCCTTGTTCATGTCTGTTCCTCTTGACCAGATCATGAGCCTGGCCTTGATCGGCATTGTCGTTGAGCAGCTCACGCCTTGTGGTAGCTTCCGCCCTCCATGTTTCGACGTGATACCTGCTCCATCTCCGCATGACACGCCTGCACGCCATTCGCCTGCGCCGTTGGGTGATTCAGCTCACGGTGGCCAGCCTGCTGCTAACGCAATCGCTGGGTCTGCTGCACCGTGCGGTGCACCAACCGGCGGCTGGCAACACGTTGACGGCGGGCCCGGCGCAACACGCACCGTCTGCGGTGGCCAGACTGTTCGCGGGTCACACGCTTGACACTGACTGCCGGCTGTTCGACCAGCTGGCCCACGCCGACCTGGCGCCGCTGCCCGTGCTGGCCCTGCCCTGCGACTTCGGCACGGCCCCCAGCCTGGTCACCGTGCCATCCGGGCACCAGCCCGCGCCTGAGCACAGCTACTGCGCACGCGCCCCGCCGACGCTCGCCTGACGCCCTCGCGCGTCTCGCTGCCCACCCAACTTCGGTAGCCGCCACGCGACTCGCGCGCGCTGCCGCATTGAGCCTGTGCTGCAAGCACGGCTCTCATTCACCCGTCTTCGAGAGACCCTCATGCAATCGACTCACTCCTTCCGCCGCGCGGTGCTGGCCGGCGCCATCGGCATGGCTTTTTCTTCCCTGGTGCAAGCCCAGGTCGCAAGCACCACCCTGCCCCCCGTCATCGTCACCGGCAACCCGCTCGGCAGCCGCGACATCGCCGCTCCGGTGAGCGTGCTCGCCGGCGACGAGTTGACGCTGCGCCGAGGCAGCTCGCTGGGCGACACCTTGAGCAGCACGCCCGGCGTGTCATCCAGCTACTTCGGGCCGAATGCCAACCGGCCGGTGATCCGCGGGCTCGATGGCGACCGTGTGCGGGTGCTGAGCAACGCCGGCGCATCGCTCGATGCCTCCAGCCTGAGCTACGACCATGCGGTGCCCATCGACCCCTTGTTCGTCGAACGGCTCGAAGTGCTGCGCGGCCCGGGGGCGCTCTTGTACGGGGGCAGCGCGGTGGGCGGCGTGGTCAACGCGCTTGACAACCGCATTCCGCGCGAGCCGATGAAAGGCGTCTCGGGTGTCGCCGAGCTGCGCCTGGGCGGCGCGCAAAGCGAGCGTGGCGGGGCGGCCCTGGTGGAAGTGGGCAACGGGCAGTTCGCCCTGCATGCCGATGCCTTCGGCCGCCAGACCAACGACCTGCGCGTGCCGACCTTCACACCGCGCGAAGACGGCTCGCCCTTGCCGCAGACCAACCGTGTCCGCAACTCCACCAGCCGAACGCACGGCGGCGCGCTCGGCGGCTCCCTGTTCTTCGACCAGGGCTACATCGGTTTGTCCGCCGACACCTACGACAGCCGGTACGGCGTGGTGGTCGAGCCCGATGTGACCATCCAGATGAAGCGCGATCACATCGGCGTGGCCGGTGAACTGAAGTTCGGTGACGCCGCCATCCGTTCACTGAAAGCTCAGTTCAATCACACCCGCTATCAGCACCAAGAGATCGAGGGCAGCGGCGAGATCGGCACCACCTTCAAGACCAGCGGCCAGGAGTTGCGCGTGGAAGCGCAGCACGCGCCGCTCGGCCCGCTGCGCGGCATGTTCGGTGCGCAAGCCGAAGACTTCGACTTCTCTGCCTTGGGTGTGGAAGCCTTCGTGCCCAGCACCCGCACCCGCCGCCAGGCCTTTTTTGCGCTCGAAGAGCTGCCCTGGGCCGGCGGCACGCTGACCGCGGGGCTGCGCCTGGAGCACGCCCGTGTCAGCTCTGAAGGCGACGCCGACCCGCTGACCGCAAAATTCGGCCCCGCCGCCGAGCGCAGCTTCTCGCTGCGCAGCGCCTCGTTGGCGAATGTGTTCAAACTGAGCCCGCAGTGGGCGCTATCAGGTACCTTGAGCTTCAGCGAACGGGCACCCACCTCCTTCGAGCTGTACGCCAACGGCGTGCACGCCGCCACCAGCGCCTATGAGCGCGGCGACACCACGCTGGCCCCAGAGCGCGGTAACAACATCGATGTGGCGCTCGAATGGAAAGACGGCGCTAACCTGTTGCGCATTGGCGCCTTCAGCGCACGGTTCTCGCGCTTCATCGCGCTCGAAGCCAGCGGCAACGACGTGACGGTCGATGGCGAAGACTTTCCCGAATACGTCTTCCGCTCGGTGCGGGCTCGCATGAACGGTATCGAGGTCAATGGCAAACAACGCCTGCTCGACGGCCCGGTGGCGCTGGATCTGTCGGGCAAGCTCGACCTCACCCGCGGCAGCGACCTGGACAGCGGTGAACCGCTTCCGCGTGTCGCACCGTTGCGCGCCCTGCTCGGCCTGGATGCCTCGCGAGGCCTCTGGGGTGGGCGCATCGAACTCGACCATGCGGCGCGGCAAAATCGTGTGCCGGCTACCGACGTGCCAACCGCCGGCTACACGCTGCTCAACCTGTCGCTCACACGGCGCTTTACCCTGCAAGGCAGCGACGGGCTGTGGTTCGTTCAGCTTGCCAACGCCGGCAACACGCTGGCTTACAACGCAGGCAGCATCCAGACCGTGCGTGATCTGTCACCGCTGCCAGGGCGGGCTTTGAAGACGGGGCTGCGGGTGAGCTTCTAGGCGCGTAAGCCAGCAACGCGCGCAAGCCGGCTTCGTCGGTGCCTTCTGCGGCCTCAGTTCTTGGGCGCTGAGGCCGCCTGTGGCGGTGCGCTGCTGATCTCGACGATCTTGATCTCATCGCCTTCGAGGGCCAGACGGACGATCTCCAGCGTTTCGACACTGTTGCCCCCACGCCGCATCTGGTCGATGCGCACCGCGTTGCGGCACTCAAGCCGCAGGCTTTGCGACAAGGCATCCGGCCGCCCGTCGTCGCAACGGCGTTCGCTCTGGTAGCGCTTGGCAGCCTGCACCGCGCGCGTCACCGACTCCATGTATTCATTGCGGCCAAGCTCGTGCCGGCCGCGCTTGTCCACCAACAGCGATCTGAAATCCTTGGACAAAAGCCGGCCCGCCGACACCAGGTCGCGCTCGTTCACAGCGGCTTCGAATCGACGCAAGGTTTCATGTCCACCGGCGGTGGTGAGTTCGCGGGTCTTGACCGCAGACCACTTGCCGGACGGCGCCCTGCCCTCGCACGGCCGATCCTGAAAGGTCGTCTTGCCGGCTTCGTTGGTACAGGCCCAGGCTGCGTGTGCAGCCCAGGGCAGGCCCGCCATCAGCACGAGCAGGGCCGCCCGCAAGACAAGGGTAGACAGGTTGGGGTGCAGCATGCTCGGGGGCTCCTCAAGTCATCAACGCTTGCACGCCAGGCGCTTGCCTTCACCGCGGCTGATCACCAGGCCCTGGGCGGCAAGTTCTTCGACATTGAAGACATTGGGCTGCCGCCCATCGTTGAGCGTCAATGCCTTCTGTGCCAGCGTGTAGAAGCCACGCACAGGCTGCCCGTCCGACGTGCCTGAATAGGTGCCATCCTGAACGAAGCTGAGATTGAGCCCGCTCCCGATCAGCGGCCCCTGGCAATGCCATGTTCCAAGCAACATCCCCTCACGCAGCTTGTCAGGCGACACGGTGGCCGCGGCAAGGACGGGCTCGCTCGTCACCACGGCAGCAGGCGCCGCGATTACAGGCGGCTGCGTGCGGGGTTTGTTCGCAGGCCGCTTGGCCACCCACCAGCCAGCGAGGATCAAGATCACCAGGCCCAGTACCAACCACGGCTTCTTGCCATAACCGGACGGGGCGTCATCATCTTCCAACACCACGATCTCCGCAGGCAACTCGCGCTCGCGCAGCGAGCTGTCGTACAAGGCGCGCCGCCGCGGGCTCGACAGCACGCTGGCAGCTTCCTTGAGCGCGACCCGTTGCCCCGGGTCGAGCTCGCTGGCGGCGGCTGCAACGTCATGAGCCGCCTTGATCTCGTCCGCCGTCGCATCAGGCGCCACACCGAGGAGCTCGTACAGCGTCTTCTTGGTCGAAGCACCAGTCGTCATGGCGTGTTCGGGTGTGGCGATGTGTCGCACACCTTCGGTGATGAGGTTTCGAGTCTATGGCAGGTCGCAGCCTGCCATGCACCGGCTGGCGGCGATTCAGAGCCTTTCGTCACCCCCAGGCAACAGGGCGCGCAGGCCGGCTTCATTGAGAATCTCGATCCCCAGCTCGCGCGCCTTCTCCAGCTTGCTGCCCGCTTCTTCGCCAGCCACCACGTAGGTCGTCTTCTTCGACACCGAGCCCGCCACCTTGCCGCCTGCGGCTTCGATCAGCTCCTTCGCCTCGTCGCGTGAGAGCACCGGCAGCGTGCCGGTCAGCACGAAGGTCTTGCCGGCCAGCGGCTTGGGCGACAGGTCGCCGGTGCCGTCGTGCTCGTCCCATTGAATGCCTGCCACACGCAACTGCTCCACCACCTCGCGGTTGTGGGCCTGCTCAAAGAAAGTACGAATGCTAAGCGCCACGATCGGGCCCACGTCGTTCACTTCCAGCAGCTGCTCGACGCTCGCATCCATGATTCGGTGGAGCGCACCAAAGTGCTTGGCCAAGTCTTTGGCGGTGGTCTCCCCGATCTGGCGGATGCCGAGCGAAAACAGGAAGCGCGCCAGCGTCGTGCGCTTGCTCTTCTCCAGGCCAGCCAGCAGGTTCTGCGCGCTCTTCTCGCCCATGCGGTCGAGCGTGCTCAGGCTAGTGAGGCCAAGCTTGTAGAGGTCGGGCAAGGTGTGCACCACCTGCGCTTCGATCAACTGGTCGACGAGCTTGTCGCCCAGGCCTTCCACATCCATCGCACGCCGGCCGGCGAAGTGCAGCATGGCCTGTTTGCGCTGCGCTGGGCAGAACAGCCCGCCGCTGCAGCGCCAGTCGGCGCCGCCCTCTTCGCGTGCGATGTCGCTGCCGCACACCGGGCATTTGCCGCCCAGGCGCTTGTAGAGATCGAACGGCTCGCCCACATCTCCGCTGCGCTTTTCCAGCACCACGCTGACCACTTCGGGAATCACGTCGCCAGCGCGACGCACCACCACCGTGTCGCCGATGCGCACATCCTTGCGGCGGGTTTCGTCTTCGTTGTGCAGCGTGGCGTTGCTCACCGTCGTGCCACCCACGAACACCGGCTCCAGCTTGGCCACCGGTGTGAGCTTGCCGGTGCGGCCGACCTGGATGTCGATGTCGCGCACCACCGTCATCTGCTCTTGCGCTGGGTACTTGTGCGCCACCGCCCAGCGTGGCTCGCGCGACACGAAACCGAGCGTCTTCTGCAGCTCGCGCGAGTTGACCTTGTACACCACACCGTCGATATCGAACGGGAAGTTGTCGCGCTTTTCGCCCATGGCCTGGTGGAAGGCGACCAACCCCTCGGCGCCTTGCGTCACGACACGTTCGCTGCCGACCGGCAGGCCGAACGAAGCCAGCGCATCCAGCATCCGCGAATGCGTGGGTGGGATGTCCCATCCCTGCACATCACCCAGGCCATAGGCAAAGAAGCTCAACGGGCGTTTGCGCGACATGGCCGGGTCGAGCTGCCGCACCGCACCAGCTGCCGCGTTGCGCGGGTTGACAAAGGTCTTCTCGTTCTTGGCGCCCTTGGCGATGAGATCGCGCTGCCGCTCATTGACGGCCTCGAAGTCGTCGCGGCGCATATACACCTCACCGCGCACCTCGATCACCGGCGCATCTGCGCCCACCAGCCGCAGCGGAATCTGGTTGATGACGCGGATGTTCTGCGTCACGTCTTCGCCCTTCTCGCCATCGCCCCGCGTGGCCGCCTGCACCAGCACGCCGGCCTCGTATCGCAGGTTGATGGCGAGGCCGTCGAACTTCAACTCGGCGGCGTATTCCACCGGCGCATCGGCTTCGGTCAGCGCCAACTCGCGCCGCACACGCGCATCGAAGGCCACGGCGCCGCTCGACTCGGTGTCGGTCTCGGTTCGAATGCTCAGCATCGGCACGGTATGGTGCACCGGCACAAACCCGTCGAGCACCTTGCCGATGACCCGCTGCGTGGGCGAATCGGGTGTCAGCAGCGCGGGGTGCTGCGCCTCCAGCGCCTGCAGCTCCTGGAAGAGTTTGTCGTACTCGGCATCGGGGAGGCTGGGCTCGTCGAGCACGTAGTAGAGATGCGCGTGGTGGTTGAGCTGCTTGCGCAGCTCAACAGCGCGTTTCAGAGCCTTGTCGGGCGCGCTCATGGGCAAACCTCAGCTGAACAAGCGTCGCGCCACCATCGAGCCCGCCGCGATGTCGCGCGATTCGAGTGCCTCGTACAAACGCCCCAGCTCCGCACCAATCGCAGCAAAACCTTGCGGGCTGAGCGGCTGGCCGTTGTCGTCAACGATCAGCGCGTCCATGCCCAGCGACAAGGCCTGTGCACTCGCCTGCCACGCCGAAAACGGCTCGGCAGCGGCTTCGGTTTGTGGCACGTCGAAGCTCAGCGTCACGTCACGCACCGGCGCCTGGTTCAGGTCTTCAGCCAGCGCGGCTTGTGAATCAAACGTCAGCGTGAGCACGGGCGGCGCGCCCTCTTCCGTCGATGGCAGCACCAGCCGGCCCGGTACCATGCCCGGCACGAAACCATGGCGCGATGCGTGCTGCTGGATGTAGCCTACGCTCCACGCGGCAGAGCGCGCCTGCAGATGCACAGCGAGCTGCGCGTCGTACTGGCTGGCGAAGGCATCGAGCTCACGGGCGCGGCCTGCCGCGTCGAGCATGTCGGGGAAGTCGGCCATGGCTCCGATGGCTTCGGCAAAGGGTTCGATCTTCTGCACGAACTCGGAGTACTCGATCTCGTTCATCGCGCCGGTGCGGTTGGCCAGTTGCACACCCACCTGCAGCTCGCTGTAGTGCTGGCCTGGCAGCGGCGCTTCCCATTCGCCCGTTTCGGCATTCAGGCATTCGATCAGAAACGGCTTGCTGCCCGCACGGCGCGTGGGCGGCTGGTGGGCCAGCACCATGTCACCACTCACCGGCGCTTCGAGCGTGAGGGTGGCGATGGCGTCGATCAAGGCATCCACTCGCAGGCTCGGGCGGCGCTGCACCGTTGGCAGCGGCGCTTCCGGTTCTTCGTGGTGGGTGGTGGGCTCGACGCGCTGCCCGGCCGACACCTCACCAAGCACCGGCTCACGCGGCTCCACAGGCTTTTGTTCCGGCCGCTTGGGGTCGGCCTTGCGTGCCTGCCAGGCGCCATGCGCCACGATGCCCGCCAACACAACGCCCCCTAGACAGGCCAGCGCGATGGTGAGACTGTTCATCGGTTCGGCCTTTTGATGTGGCTCAAGCCGCTTCGGCCAGGCTGACCGCAGCTTCCATGTCCACAGCCACGATGCGTGACACGCCCTGCTCCTGCATGGTCACGCCGATCAACTGTTCGGCCATTTCCATCGCAATCTTGTTGTGGCTGATGAAGAGGAACTGCGTGCTCTTGGCCATCTCTTTGACAAGCTTGGCGTAGCGCTCAGTGTTGGCATCGTCCAGCGGTGCGTCGACTTCGTCCAGCAGGCAGAACGGTGCGGGGTTGAGCTGGAAGATGGCAAACACCAGCGCGATGGCGGTGAGCGCCTTCTCTCCGCCCGACAGCAGGTGGATGGTGCTGTTCTTCTTGCCCGGAGGCTGAGCCATCACCTGCACGCCGGCGTCGAGAATTTCGTCGCCGGTCATCACGAGCCGGGCCTGCCCGCCGCCAAAGAGAGTGGGGAACATGCGGCCGAAGTGCTCGTTGACCTGGTTGAAGGTGTTGGCCAGCAGGTCGCGCGTTTCCAGGTCGATCTTGTGGATGGCGCCTTCGAGCGTGTTGATGGCCTCAAACAGGTCGGCGTTTTGCGCATCGAGAAAGGTCTTGCGCTCACGCGACGAGGTGAGCTCATCGAGCGCTGCCAGATTCACTGCACCGAGTGCGTTGATCTCGCGGTTGATGCGGTCAATCTCACCTTGCAGGCCGTGGAGCTTGACACCGCCGTCAGCGATGCTCTGCGCCAGTGTGTCGAACTCGACCTCGGCAGCAGTCAGCTGCTCCATGAACTGCGCGCCGCCCAG